>CAJWVP010000081.1 GCA_913048145.1 uncultured Rhodospirillaceae bacterium | reverse complement strand
CTGGTCGATTACCGGGTCACGAATTCGGGGTTGGATTTGAATTCCGCCGGACTGATCCGCACAGCGCGGAAGCTGGCCGATGGCAAAGTCTATGTTCCGGCGACCGTCTGGCCGGGGCTTTAGATTTGGCGGGCCGGATGAAATGCGTGAGCGGCAAACGCAAACCGGCCGGCGTGGCTGTCAGCGTTTGGGTGATCCGCCGCGCGCCAGCGTAAGCGAGGTGCCCTAGTTTCCGTCCCGGCAGTTGGAATAGCAGCAACGCGATCTCAACTGTCGGCTCATCGCCTTGGAGCAACATTTGCAGTAATCTTTGAAAGCAAGCGACCAGCGGAACGCCCAGTAGGGCGGATGAGAGGTCAGCCGCCTGTAACACTCATGTGCCTGGCCACGGCGGGTCCGGAGCGGCCGCGTTCGATGACGAAGTCATGGCCTTTTGGTTTGCGTCCTATCGCCTCATCGATGGCGGCCTCAAGGAACTCATCGCCTTCGGAGGCGCGGAGCGGTTCGCGCAGATCGGCGGCATCATCCTGACCCAGGCACATGTACAGCGTGCCCGTACAGGTCAGCCGCACGCGGTTGCAGCTTTCGCAGAAATTATGGGTCAGGGGCGTAATAAACCCAAGCTTGCGGCCGGTCTCTTCAACCTCCACATAACGGGCGGGTCCGCCGGTCCTGAAGGGAATGTCCGTCAGGGACCAGTTCTTTTCAAGCCGCTCGCGGATGGTGGACAACGGTAGGTACTGGTCGATACGGTCACCGCCAATATCACCCATGGGCATGGTCTCGATGAGGGTCAGATCGTATCCTTCGTCGCCGCACCATTTGAGCATGCTGTCGAGTTCGGGCTCGTTGAAATCCTTCAGTGCGACGGCGTTGATTTTGATGGCTAGGCCGGCGGCTTTGGCCGCGGCAATGCCATCCAGAACCTTCTTCAATTTGCCCCAGCGGGTGATTTGCTGGAATTTTGTTGGGTCCAGGGTGTCAACGGAGACGTTGATGCGCCTCACACCGCAATCATAAAGCTCGTCTGCATACTTAGCCAATTGACTGCCATTGGTTGTCAGCGTTAGCTCCTCCAGTGCGCCCGTTTCCAAATGCCGGCCCAGGTTGCGGAAGAGCGACATGATATTGCGCCGGACCAGCGGTTCGCCGCCGGTGATGCGGAGCTTCTTGACCCCCTTGCGGACAAAGGCAGAACACAGCCGATCTAATTCCTCAAGGGATAGGACATCCGTCTTTGGCAGGAAAGTCATGTCTTCGGACATGCAATAATGGCAGCGGAAATCACAGCGATCTGTCACCGAGATTCGCAGATAGCTTACATGGCGTCCAAAGGGATCGATCATTTCCGTCACGTTTTTGTTCTCACACTTTCGCCCGGGGACACGTCGGCCACCGGACCCTTCATATGTAGACATTTGACCGCTGCTTGTCGTCCTCAAAATTCTGCGGGCTTTTTCGGTTTCAACTATCGTCGTTGACATCCAGGCCTTTGGACTTCATGTCGGCGACAGCTTGGGCGCGGAGCTCTTCGCGTTCCTGGAGGTAGTCGTCCGTGGTGCGCGGCACCGGTACGGCGCCGTGCTGGAAGGGCTGCGGATCGTCTTCCATCATGGCGATTATGCGGCAATCTTCGCACATCTTGAGGCGGTTCAAGGCCTCATCGTCAGCGAACATGGTGTGGCCTTCCAGCTTTGAGACCATGTGCTCGATTGTCGACTTCGCACCGAAGGCCTTGCCGCAGCGGACGCACTCGAATGGTTCTTCCGCCTTCACAACCTGATGGCTGCGGGCCGTCTCCAGGAAGCTGATTTGTGGCGTCAGGCTGATGACCTTCTCTGGGCAGGTGTTGCGGCAGAGCCCGCACTGTACGCAGCTCTGTTCGTTGAACGAGAGCTGAGGCATGTCCGGGTTGTCCTTCATGGCCCCCGTTGGACAGGCGCCGACACAGGCCAGGCAGAGTGTGCAGCCTTCTACATTCACCTGGACGGCGCCAAAGGGCGCGCCGTCGGGGAGCGCCAGGACATCCACGGCGTTGGGTGCCGCCACGTGCAAGGCTTGCAAAGCTTGGTTCATGACTGAACGCTTGCGGCCCATGGCCAGGAACTCGGCGGCCGGCATACTGGGTCGGACATCTAGGTCATAAAGTGTGGTCTCGACCACGTCCGGATCGACGGCGTCGATGAGTTGAAGGCGGCCGGAGCCATACCCGATGCCCTCAAGAATATGGTTTGCCAGGGAGATGCCAACGCGAACCTCGACCAGTTCGTCGACCTTCGAGGGGCCTGCCAGGATACATGTGTGCTCGGCACCATAGGCGCTGGCGACTAACAGCGTTTCGACCCCTGTCAGGGTGATCTCATTGACCGCGAAGGGCAGAACGTTGGCGGGCAGTCCGCCACCGGCCCGCGCAATGGCCGAGAGCATGTCCTCTCCCCAGGCGGTGTCGTGGATCAGCACAACTGGGTTGTTGCCGCCAGACAGCCGGTAGGTGGTTAGGACTTGGCGTAGCCGTTCGTGCAGCGCGTCGCCGGCTGGCATGGCGTATTTCGCCGCGCCGGTGGGGCAAATGCTCGCGCAGTTTCCGCAGCCCGCGCAGATATAGGGGTCATAGGCGACCTTGTCGCCGTCCGGCGTGATGGCACCGGTGGGACAGGCATCGAGGCATTTCGTACATCCGGTAATTTCATTGCGCGCGTGGGCGCATATGTCTGGGTCGTAATCCACGTAGCGGGGTTTCTCGAACTCGCCGACCATGTCGGTCATGGTCAATAGGGTTTCTGCTACCGCCGCCGGATTGCCCGGTTCGGGGTTGAAGTAACCGTCGCGCTTTTCAGGCGCGTTGAACAACGGTCTCGCGCCGCGAAGGTCCAATATCAGGTCGCATTCGATAACACCTGGTTGGCCGTCGCCGTAAAAACCCAGACCGTTTCGATGGGATGGCGAAGCCGGGGCTGATTCGGAGATATTCACTTCAAAGGCGCCAAGATATCCCGTGGCTCCGGTGACCTGGCCCCGAAAAACGGGGACATCCATCACTCTGGGCGCGATCACCTCGCCGGCGCCTCCAAGTACGACGGTGACGTCCATCCGTTCTGCCAACTTCCCCGACGCATCCATGGCCGATTGCCCTGTGCCTAAAACCAACACCGTACCGTTGGATACCATGGTGACAGAACGCGTTTCAGGAATGTTGAGGGTTGCCTCGTTGAGTAGCGCTGCCATCTTAGCCGTCAGGTTGGCCGACGCGCCGCCTGGTGCCTCACGACACCAGCCGGCCTTCTCGCGGATATTGCAGAATCGGAGCGCTGGTGCGTCGTCGCCAAGACCTTCTGTGGCTTCCAGGAATATTGGGGCTTCCTGGGTGCAGGCTACGATCACGTCGTCATGACGTTTTGCCTCATCCTCAAAGACTTCCAATTGGTCACGACACAGCTGACGGATGGGCACGGCCTCACTGCCAAATGCCTTGGCCACCCCGTCTGGGTCCATGGCCATGGTGCCTTCGCAATTGCAAATCAGAATCTTTTTGTCGTTAGCTTCCATACAACAGCGGCGGCGCATTGGCGCGCCGTCCCTCCCCACGCATTTTTGTTACACGTAATACTTAAGGTGTGTCACGGACTTTGTTCGCAAAAAATGAACGCCGCCGGTCGGCTGCGTGAGGCGGTCGCTCCCATTTGCCGTGCAGCTTCCATGGTGGAAACTACCGATGTCGCGAACGGGCGAACCCGCTCATGAGGTTTTGTGGTCTAGGGAGAACAGACCGCTCTGGTCAACGGCAAAGGCCCGCAACCGCGCGCCGGCGCCCAAATGGTCGGCGATGGCAGTGGCAATTTCCTGCAGGCATGCCATGACCACTGGTTCGCCCCGCGCCTCGGTCGCCCGGAAGTGCAAGGACATGGAAACGGGGTAGGTGGGGCCACAGGTCTCACAGACGATGAGGTCGAACTGGAAGGTCTTGGAGGCAGGCTTCAAATGGCACAAGACCGCGGTCTCAAGGTCGTGACCCAGGTCTCGAACAGTCTCGGGTGTGAGCCGTTCGTTGGCTAATGTTTTGTCCACGTGCAAGGTCAATGAAGGCATGAACGGGTGTCCCTGTTTCGCCGAGACATCTATCCTAGCATCCTCATGGTTACAAGCGCGCGGAGCCCGGCACAGGAACGTTGCGGCGTGAATCTTGGCGGTAAATCTCGCGCTTGCCCACGTGCGCCGGGCGCGTATCCTGAATATGTAAATGTGCGGCCGAACGGATGATACGGCCCAATTGTAGGTGACAGGAGGAACGAATATGGCGGCCTATGTGATTGTGCAGGTCACGGTGAGTGATGAAGAGACCTATGCCCAGTATCGCGAGCAGGTGCCCGCGACTATCGCCAAATATGGTGGCGAATATCTGGTGCGTGGCGGTGATTTGGAAATCCTGGAGGGCGAATGGCCGGCGCCGCGATGCGTGGTGCTGAAGTTCAAGGACATGGGAAGCGCCAAGGCTTGGCACGGGTCTGAGGACTACAAGGGGCCGATGGCGCTCCGTCACAAGGCCGCGCATACCAATGCCGTTCTCGTCGACGGAATCTGATACGGTACGTGCAAATTTCAACACTCAGCCAGGTTCAGGCCGCCATTAGAGCTTCATGCTGAAAATGCTCACGAACCCCCTTGTGCATTTCAGTGACCGATACGGTGATCTGCATTCCCCTCGAGGATTTGAATCGGATTGTTTGAGCCGTTCACCCAAATTAGCAATCCGGAAGCGCGGGCCCAAGATGGCAAGGGGTTGGGGTCTACTTGTTGGAATCCAGACCGGTTGAACCCCGGAATGGTGGTCTTAACCAGCGTGCCCGGCGAAGGCGCTACGCTGAAATTGATCCCTCCGACGGAACGTCTTGCCGATCGCCGACCGATGTCAGTTGGCGGATTTGACGTTTGGAAAAAAGGCCTGTTGGCCGTTAATTTCGTAGGCGGCGATAGCTCGCTGCCCGGCGTCCGAGATCAGCCAATTTATGAAGGCTTGGCCGTTCTTGACTTTGGTGTGGGGATGTTTTTTCGGATCCACGAGAATCACACCATAAGGGTTGAACAAACTCTTGTCGCCTTCGTTGACGATCGTCAATTCTCCTTTGTTCGCAAATTTTAGCCAGGTGGCGCGATCGGTCAGTGCATAGGCGTTCATCGCTGAGGCCGTGTTAAGCGTAGCGCCCATACCCGATCCGGTCTCCCGGTACCATTCACCAGCCGACTTGGCCGTATTGACGCCGGCCGCGCGCCATAGCCCCATCTCCTTTTTGTGGGTGCCGCTGTCGTCTCCGCGCGACGTAAACGGCCAATTGGCCTTGGCGATGGCCGTCAGGGCAGCGGCGGCGGCATTCTGTTTGGCCGCACCGGCGGGGTCCGCCTTAGGGCCAACGATGACGAAGTCGTTGTACATGACATCGTAGCGCTTGACGCCGAAGCCTTTCCTCACGAAAGCTTCTTCGGATGGTCGATGGTGCACGAATAGGACGTCGGCGTCGCCAGCCTTGGCCAGACGGATGGCTTGACCTGTGCCGACAGCGACGACCCTGATCGTCACTCCCGTTGCCTCGGTGAACAGTGGTAGGATGTGGTCGTATAGACCGGAGTTGCGGGTTGAGGTGGTTGAGGCGACTGTGATGAAGCGGTCGGCTGCAGAGACCTTAAAACTGCTAAAGACCAAAACCAGTGCGGCGATCAGCGTCGTGCGAATGCGACGGGTTGGTGGCACTGGTGCCATGCGTATTCCTTCCGAAAATAAATCGTTACCAGCCTGCATAGTAACCGGGTTGCGGGTTGTCAATTTCGGCGTCGCGGCGCCTTGTCAATCTCGTATCCGCCAGCGCGCCGGTTGTCTTTGCCCAGTTTCCACCAAAGCAATTCACCTTTAACAAAGGCCTGGGCGAGGTCGTTCTTGGGCTCAGTGAAGAACGTCTCGGTCGGCGCGTATTCGAGCATACGACCCCGGTGTAGGAAGATTACTTCATCGGCGAGCCGACGGGCCTGACCCAGGTCGTGGGTGGTCATGATGATCCGCGTGCCCTCGTGGTGAATGGCCTGCACGATTTCCTCCACTGCATGGGTGGCGGCCGGATCCAGGCTGGCCGTCGGCTCGTCCAGGAACAGGACTTGCGGCTTCAGGGCCCAGGCCCGGGCGAGGGCGAGCTTCTGCTGTTCACCAAAGGACAGCACACGGGCCGGGTTGTCCTTCAGGCGGCGGAGGCCACACCGGCCGAGGACCTCGTCGATGATCACGGTCCGGTCGGGTTTTCCGTGGTCTCTGAGTTTCAGGGCGAAATCCACGTTCGCTGCGACAGATCGGCGCAGCATGACGGGGCGCTGAAACACCATGGCTTGTGCCGTTACAGAATTGGCGCCATCCGGTCCAGCCCAGCGGATGGTTCCGGCGCTCGGCGTTAGCAGTCCGTGGCAGAGCCGCAGGAACAGGCTTTTCCCGGCGCCGTTCGGGCCGATGATGGCCGTCCGTGGCCCGGCCTCGAAAGTGCAACTGAGATCCTTGATCAGGCGCATGCCGTTGATCTCAAAGGAGACGTCGTCGAGGACCAGGGGCAGGATATCGGCACGTGGATTCATGGGATTACGCATGCCGCTTTTGCGCGGCGTCCCGGATCAGGAACGCTGCGCCGTTGACGCAGGTGGACAGCACCAGAAGGATCAGACCCAATCCCAGCGCGAGGGCCAGGTCGCCTCTAGAAACCTCCAGCGCGATGGCCGTGGTCATTACCCGGGTGGCATGATCGATGTTACCGCCGACGATCATCACCGCGCCGACCTCGGCGCTGGCCCGGCCGAAGCCAGCCAGGATCGCAGTGAATAGCGAGAACCGACCATCCCAAAGCAGCGCCGTGAGCGAGCGTACCGGGCCGGCGCCGAGCGAGCGCATTTGCTCTTCGTACTCGCGCCACAGATCCTCCATCACCTGGCGGGTCAGGGACGCGATGATTGGCGTTACCAGAATGACCTGGGCGATGATCATCGCCGTTGGCGTGAACAACAGTCCCAGCACTCCGAACGGGCCAGCACGGCTAAGCAGCAGGTAGACAATGAGGCCGACCACCACCGGTGGTAGGCCCATGAAGGCATTCAGGACGACGATGATGACCTTCCGGCCCGGAAATCGAAACAGCGCCGTCGCCGCCCCCAGTGGCAACCCGATGACGGTGGCGATGAACACTGCGGACAGACTGACCTCGAGGGACAGACCAACAATTTCTGCCAGGTCCTTGTCAAACCCGGCGACCATGGCAAAGGCCGCAGCGAAAGCGTCGCTGATGTCGTTCATGAACATCTGTTCCGATACTGCGTTCGAGCCCTTTCAAGCATAGGCGTTCGCCTTTGGCAAAGGCTTTGGTTCTGATGGGGGGCGGCGTTCGCTTGCATGGGCGGCCTTGGATCGACATCATGCCTTCCCATATATCAGGGAGACCGCCGTCGTGAAGAGAGCATCATGAACCAAACATCGGAAACGCTGGTCGCGCCGGATCCAATGGATCCGCGTCTCACTGAACGGGTCGAGGGCATCGATCACGAGGGCAAGCCCGTAACCACCTCGGTGACCGTGGAGCGACCGTTGACCCTGTTCCTGAATTCCCGCGAAATCGTCACCATGATGACTATCTGTGACTATCCCGAGTACCTGGCCGTCGGTTACCTCGTGAACCAGAACATGCTCGGCCCTGACGACGAGGTGACGGGAATCGAATACGAAGAGGATATAGAAACCGTCGTAGTGCGGACTGCTACGGAGACGGATTTCGAGGACAAGCTGAAGAAAAAGACGCTGACGTCCGGATGCGCACAGGGCACGGTGTTTGGCGACGTCATGGAAAGTTTCAAGGATGCCCAATTGTCGGCCGACGTCCGGATCAAGACATCGTGGCTTTACGCGCTAGTTAAGAAGATCAACACCATGCCGAGCCTTTACCTGGAGGCGGGAGCCATCCACGGTTGCGTCCTGTGTCAGGCGGATCGCGTGCTGCTTTATATGGAGGATGTGGGACGCCACAACGCAGTGGATAAGATTGCAGGCTACATGTTCCTGAACAAGATCAGCGGCGACAACAAGATTTTCTACACCACTGGTCGGTTGACCTCCGAGATGGTCATCAAGACTGTCCAGATGGGTATCCCCATCCTTGCGTCACGGTCCGGGTTCACCGCGTGGGGGGTGGATCTCGCGCGTCAGGTGGGGCTGACCCTGATTGGCCGCTCTCGGGGCAAGCGGTTCGTCGCCTTGGCCGGGTCTGAGCGCATAGACTACGACGCCGATTACGCAGCGATCGAGGATGAGCCCGCGAAACTCCGGCGGAAGGGAGCGTCAGCATGAGCACCGGCACTGTCGGTGTTTTACTGGCTGGCGGCCTGGCGCGGCGCATGGGCGGTGGCGACAAAAGCCTGCTGGAATTGGAAGGCCAACGCATCTTGGACCGGGTGATCTCTCGCGCCCGTCCGCAGGTGGATGCCCTTGTGCTCAACGCGAACGGCGACCCGGACCGGTTCCGGGAGTGCAATTTGCCGGTCGCTTCCGACGTCATCGGCGACTTCGCCGGACCGTTGGCGGGCATCTTGACGGGCATGGATTGGGCGCGGCGTGAGGCGCCGGCGGCCGAATGGCTGGCATCCTTCGCTACCGATGCACCGTTTCTGCCAGCTGATATGGTGGCGCGGTTTCATGCCGCCGCCGCGGAAGAGGGGGCAGAGATCGTCTGTGCCATGTCGCAAGATCGGACCCATCCGGTATTCGCGCTCTGGCCGCTGCGGCTCATGGACGAGTTGCGGGCCGTCATGGAGAACGAAGAGATGCGCAAGATCGACCGCTGGACGGCCCGCTACCGGACCGCGCACGTGAGTTTCGCGGTTGACGCCGATGGCATAGATCCTTTCTTCAACGTCAACCGGCCGGAAAACTTGGAAGAAGCGCGCCGCCTGCTGGGCCAACGAGGTGCAGCATGAGCGCTTTGGAAAGCATGCGCGTCGGCATAGTTGTCGAACGCCGCGAGATCGATAGCCGCTGGGCCGACTACACCTGGGAGCCGGTGGCGGTGATCCCGGGGGCCGCGCCTTTGGTATCTCCGGCCGAGTGGCTGCCGTTGCGCGCTGGCGAGGGCTGGGAACACTTCTTAATCGGGACATTGGATATCGAATTGTTCCGCCGTGAGACGGAGGGCTACCGCGCGAATCTAACAAACGTGCCGCCGCATGTTTATGTGGTCCTGACCCGCGGCACCGAGGCGGATGAACCAGAGATCATGCCGTTCCTAGCCACAGTCTGCCCCTATGAGGCGGAAAGCTACACGGAAGGCGATGAGGAAATCGTCGAGGGCGTACCCATGCCCGATCAAATCGGCGCGTGGGTACAGCAGTTCGTGGACAGTCACCACGTGGACGAGCCCTTCAAGAAGCGTAAGAACAAGAAGGCCTATGATCCGCGCAAGGGGGATTTCTCCCGACACTCGCCCCCTGTTCGCGGCGGCAATGGAAGCGGTCATGGCTGAGCGGGGCGAGGGGCGCATGGCGCGGTGGTCGCGCCTGAAGACGAAAGGTGGTGCCAGTGAGGCCGAAAACATGGCTGCTCGGCATGTTGATGCTCTGCCGTCGGATGACGTAAGTCCACCTCGCGAGGCGCCCGTTGGGTTCGAGGATCTGCCAGATCCGGCGAATCTTCCGGGCGGCATCCAGGTCCGGAATTTCGTGCCGCCTATGACACCTTTGGCCGACGCCGAGGAGAGTGAAGGGGGGGGCGGCACAGTCGAGGCTCCGCCGCTTGACGGCAATATCCCAATGAAGGAAGTGGCCTCGGATTACCCGGAACGGGAATTGACGCCTGAGGAAAAAGAGGCGGTTAGCGCTCTGCCACCAATTGAGAGCCTCGACACGGATTCCGACTTCACTCCGTTCTTGGCGGATAATATTCCAGAGTTCATCCGTAACCGGGCGCTCAAGATCCTGTGGCGCAGCGACCCCTTGTTCGGTTTTCAGGATGGCCTGGACGATT
>CAJWVP010000080.1 GCA_913048145.1 uncultured Rhodospirillaceae bacterium | reverse complement strand
GTCCCAGATATCATCAAGATAATATTTGGGATAATATGGGATATCATGGGTTTAGATGGGCGTCAACGGGTTAAGAGTCGCATTTAATGGGTTAACAAACTGTTTTCATTCGAACGATGCCGAACGTCGTGACGCAGCAAAAAGCGCTCGCCATGCTCCTTAGTTCGAAGCCTAGGCCGTCAATGTGGTGGCACTGCGTTGGGAAGTTGGCAATTTGGCGGCATCTGGCGACGGCGGGCGGCAGCCTGATCTGAATGGGGCCCAGAACGGCGGAGAAAAGGTGCCAGACGGTCTGTAAGCCGGGTTCTGTCCGCGCCGCCGCCGAAACAGCAGCCGGGATGACCATTCATCTGGGACGCCTGTCGCCAGGCGCCTCGCGCAACCGACCCGGACGGTGAGGCGGAAACACCCCTGCTGGCCGAACCAGCCGACCGTCCCTATTTGGTCTTGCTCCCGGTGGGGTTTACCTTGCCGTCGCCGTTGCCGGCAACGCGGTGCGCTCTTACCGCACCCTTTCACCCTTACCCGCGTGGCCGAAGCGATACGGGCGGTTTGCTTTCTGTGGCACTTTCCCTGGGGTCGCCCCCGCCGGGCGTTACCCGGCACCGTGTTCCCGTGGAGCCCGGACTTTCCTCCCCCGTCCGAGAACGGAGGCGGTCATCCGACCGTCTGGCGGGGCGGAGACTAATTCAAGGCCGCGACGGCGGCAAGTTGGTTGAGAACGTCCGCGTCCAACTGCCCGTCCACCCGCGCCGGCAGATAGCGCCGCTGGAATGCGACGAGTGCCAGCTCAAGGTCGCTGGAATCATAACCAATGTCCGTCAACAGGGTGCCCACGTCGCCGCCATCGCCGTCGCCCGGCGCGTCCGGCCAAGCGCCGATCCCCGCTGCCGCGAGCGCACGCCAATCGAACAGCTCCCCCGGATCCTGCTTCCGCATCGGCGCCACGTCAGAATGCCCAACCACATTTTGCGCCGGGATGGGATGGCGCGCCAGGATGTCCACCGCCAAACCAATCAGCGCCGCCATCTGGGCGGCGGGAAACGGCCGGTAGCCGTACTCGTGTCCCGGGTTGACCAGCTCGATACCGATGGAACGGTCGTTGATGTTGCTGTCGCCCCGCCACAACCCTACGCCGGCGTGCCAGGCCCGCTCGGCCTCGTCCACCAGACGAAACAGTCGACCATCTTCCTCAATAAGGTAGTGGGCGCTGACCTCCGCCGTCGGATCGCACAACCGTTTTAGCGCTGCCGCGCCAGTACGCATTCCGGTGTAATGGATCACCAGCATGTCGATGACGATACCGTCGGGCCGCGCACCAAAGTTGGGAGAGGGATGATCCGTGACTTGGCTGCTCACTTCAACTCCCGCTCCTTCTCGATGCGGTCGTAGGCGGCGTTGATGACGGCCATCTTCTCGTTGGCGAGGTCGATGAATTCCTGGGGCACACCCTTGGCCATGAGGACGTCCGGGTGGTTCTCGCGGATCAGGGCGCGGTACTTGGCCTTGACCTGGTCATCGCTGGCCGAACGGTCGATGTCCAGAATCTCATAGGGGTCGTTCTCCTCCATCCCCTCGGCGCCCATGTGGATGTGCTTGATGCGCTCGAACGCCTGCGCGTCAAAGCCGAAAATTATAGCGACGTTCGCGAGCATCTTCATCTCTTCGGCATGCATGACACCGTCGGCCTTGGCGATGTGGAACAGGGCCCCCAGCAGCTCCTCCAAAACCTGGGGCTCGTTCGCAAACAGGCTGGCGATCTGGCGTGCGTAAGGCTCGTATCCGGCGACGTCATTTTTCGCCTCCCCCCAGACCTTCGCCACGACCTGCTGTTCGTCGTCGGGAATTTGGAAGATACGCTTGAAGGTGGCGATCTCGTCGGCGGTCACCTGGCCGTCGGCCTTCGCCATCTTCGCTGACAGTACGATGATCGCGGTGGTGAATGCGACCTGACGGGCGTCCGGGCCGTAGCCCGTAAAGGTCGACGGCCCCTCGCCCGCCTCCTGTGCCTTGATCTTGTCCACGGCATGACCAGCAACGGCGCCCATGATCCCGCCCAAGGGCCCGCCCATGGCGAACCCGGCAACACCCCCGATGACCTTCCCCCAAATGCTCATGATCGTCTCTCTATATCCTCAGGTTCCGCCGATACGCCCAGCCATGGGAAGTTTGATCGCCGGGCCCAGGGGGTCAATGCCGAAAATCAGCCCGAGGATATTCAGTTCCATCCCTTCCTCGCGCCCTACCATGAGGCCAAGCAGACCGCCCAGAGAGAATTGATAGCCGGTGCCACTTGGCGTCTTCGAGAACACGGCGCCATCCGACAGATAATCCTTGCCGATAGCGGTCGGCGGCAAATCCAGTTTCAACTCCGGCACCTCGCGCGCGATTTGGGCAACGAAGGTGTTGGAGTTGGGGCCAGGCCAGGCCCGGTATTCATCCTTGTAGCGATAGGTCCGCGCGGCCCGGTCGATACGCTGGATCATCTTATCCACTCCCTCGCCGCGCACGTCGGCCAGGATTTCCGGCATAGCGTCGAACCAGCGACCGTCGGCCGGACGATTGGAGATATAAATCGCCGGCGCGCCACGGCGCACCCGCCAGCCGATCACCTCGTAGACCGTGAAATCCGCGGCGTTGGTCGGCTTCACGGCGACCCAAGTGTGCACACCAAAATAACCGCGCCAGCCGAAGGCGCGGGCGCCGTAAACCTGGACGATGGCCTCGCGATGGGTTGCCGGGTCGGGGGCGATACCGGCAGAGGCCCGACTTGCGGTCTTCCAATCAGCCATGGAATGACAAATGCCGAACTTGCCAATCATCACCGCCAACACCATGACGGGGATCGCCTTCCACCAAAAACTCTTGCGCCGCCACCATCTCATGCCTTTTGTCCATACCATCCCTTCATGTGGTCTTTCGGCCAACTAGCCGCAACATGATTGGCCTCAACACGGCGGGCATGATGTAGATGGGAAACTGCCCAGCGGCGAAATACAGCAACATGTCCGGATCCGCGTTGGCGGGCATCACCGCCAAGATCACTCCAAGGTTCCGCGCCCCAGAGGCAAGGCCAACACTGAGGTTTAACCTGCGGCCCCATTGCGGCACTATTATGGCAAGCACGGCCGCCGTGGCGATTAACAATCCCGTGTAGACGGCAAAGCTCGCGGCAATGACGAACAGGACGAAACTCGGCTCCGCCATCAAGCGCGCGGCGAGGCCGTCCATGATGGCGATGGCGAAGATGATCAAGGTCACCACTGCCGCGCCGTCCAAGACCTCGGCCCGCGCCTTCAACCGCACCTTGCCGATGGCCTTGCGGCTCACCATCGCGAAGATGACCGCGGACCCCACCAGGAATACTAGTCGGCCCATGAGCTCCCAGGAGCTCATTTCCAGCTCCAGCCCCAACAAGACCAAAGCCACTGTCGGCAAGGTCACCGGCATGAGCAACGTTGTGCCCAGCATGACCAGTAGAATGATCGCGCCATCCAAGCCCATCAGCAGCGCGAAGGTTGGTGTCGAGATCAAAACGGACGACCCGGCAGCCAGAACCATCGCGCCAATAAGGCCGGACGGCAACGGCGTCAGGCTCAACAGGCCCTGCATGCCGACCGGAAGGATCACCAGAAAACAGAACAACAGCACCACCAGACGCCCCGGTCGACTGAGGTGAGCCAAACCCTCGCGGGTGTCGACGCGAAGCAGGCTGACCACCAGCAGCAGCCAAACAGACGGTGCCAATAACGGCCGCATGAGCGTCGCCAGCGGCGGCACCAAGAGCCCAATAAAAACGCCGGCGACCATGGCAGTCATGGCGTGTCGGCCCAGAAAGGCCAAGACGCGGTTCATTCAAATCCACCTCATCCGCACGACCATTGTTGGGCATCCCGGCGAAGAAGGGAACGATCGAATAATCGGCCGCTCATTCCCTTTCAGTTTGCTATGCCTTGCGCCTTAAACACGCAAGAAATTTATGTCAGCATAGCTGAATTGTTATTGAAGAAGTAATGATCGTGGCGCGGCGACAAAATGCCCCATTCGTCAACTTCGGCTGGAGCCCCTGCCCTCCGCGTTCAGTCCAAGACATCTGGTCCGACGCCCAACACGGACCGAGCATAGCAATCAAACGTCGCGTTCAATGGTTCGGGCTTGAGCCGGTAGTCATGCGCATGGCGACCGGCGTCCGGCGGCAGGGGTTTGATCTCGCCAGCAGCCATGGCGCGCAACTGTATTTTTGCCGCATGCTCGAAATGATACGCGAGGATTGCAGCCTGTTCGACAGTATCACCGGCGGACAGCTGCCCATGGTGGGCCAAAAGGATTGCGCGTTTGTCGCCAAGGGCATTCGAGATCAAGTCACCTTCTTCGTCGCCGATGGGCGGCCCCGGCCATTCAGGAAGCCACGCACAGTCCTCGTAGAACATAGCCGTGTCCATATGCGACGCAATCAGCGGCACACCAAGCATGGAAAGCGCCGAGACATTCGGCGGATGGGTATGCACGATGCTCATCACATCGGGCCGCGCCCTGTATACCCACATATGGAACCGGTTTGACGGGTTTGGCATGCCGGCGCCCTCGATAACATTGAGATCGTTATCGACGAGCAGAAAATCGCTGGCGCGTATTTCATCGAGGCCTAATCCAAACCGCGCCGTCCACATAGTGTCGGGGACTTCGCCGCGAGCGGTGATCTGACCGGCGATGCCGGAACCATGTCCATCGGCCGCGAGGATGCGGGCCGTCAGCGCGAGTTTCTGCTGTATGGTCCACGCAGGGCGATCGCTAAGATGCTCACCCATCTCAGCCGACGCGCGAGCCTCGAAATTGGATTTGGGTGCGTGTAGGCTCACTGCCATTCTCCCCATCCAAGCGCCATCGGAATGGCGCTACAACCAATGTCGAAAAACACGACGCCTAGTTTATCGATGATAAAAGAAGCGTCTATCAAAAACTCCGCGCAGATAGTATTTTGTGTCATCAATCCGTTTCGGATTGTGAAACCGGTCCTTCGGTCCATGCAATGTAGTTCTGCGCCAAACATCTTGCCGGCGTCAGTCTTCCTAACGAGGGCCATGGCGAATTGGGCGCAAGCCGGTTCATTCAAAACGATATTAAATATTTGAAACTAATAAAGAAATAGGGTTTTCTCTGGCCACACTCTCCTTTGACACCGGCAATCCAATAGATGACGTATAGTTTGTTCAAACAAGTCAGGCGTGGCGATGATCCCCACCAACAAAATTCCGGAACTGATCAATAATTCAAAAATCTTGGAGTTCGTCGAATACCAAGCCGAAACCTCCGCCGACGATCCCTGCCCGGTATACCGGCAACCAACCCTCATCCAGATCGCGCATTTGGCTCAACCCGCTCCGGCCATGTATTTCCGTAACAGGATCGATAGCCAGCCGAGCATCTGCTTTTCGGAGCCCTATATCGATTTGTACTAAGAAATAAACAACACCGGTCGTTGCTTCGAGGCGATCAACTTCGAGGGCAGTTTCGGAACCACCATTCTCAGCAATTACTACCGGGCCTACGAGCAAAACAAATCATCTATACACACCGCTTCGTGCATTGCTTTGATGATCGGGTCTAAAAACTAAAACCTAGTTCCCTGAAGAGGACGCCGATCAGCAGAAGTACAAATGCTATGATTAGAATATTTCGTTTTTCCATTACCCGACTCCTCTCGACGCTAACCAAATCCCCAAATGGTAAGCATACCCAAACGGCCATCTATCCACCCGAGAAAGCTTTTTAAATATTAAACACACTAACATTGCTCGCAGTATTCCGTCGCATAATCTGCTTAGTCGCTCTATAGCATCGCTAGCTGAGTCTGGCTTAGGTATGCGTTCAATATGAGCTGGTAATATTAAAGAATAGCGATTTGAAGCTTCTCGCGTGTCTTTCTTCATAATGGCTAACTGACCATTAGCCTCTATTTGAGTAAGGATCGCCCAAGCTAACGGCGATGTTGAGGGGCAGCCACATTGGAGGAAACCCAACAGACACTGATCCTCCGATTGACTGGATTTCTCCAAATAGTTCTTTTTCGTCAGAAGAGAGGTCTTCGAAATTTATCGGCTGCGGTAAATCGTATTTGCGCCTCTGATCACGCTCTGGAAAGAATTCCTCAATCTCGTGTGTATCCGAAGGCTCATGTAATAAAGACTTAAATGCTATGATATTTTGAGCATTACTATATGCAAGGTCCTCCAGTAAATTGTTCAGGGTGTCTCTATCCCGGTCACTTATCCCTAGAATACGGAACGCTGAGAGCGGTATTTGACACACATCATCCAAATTTATCTTGAAGCGGGGTTTCGAGGCGTAATGACGAACTGAACCGTCTTGATAAATTGGCTTCAGGGAATACCAACCCGCTCCAGAACCTCCTCTTGTAAGGCTAAATTTCGCCAAATGGTATTAACCATAGACATATCTAGTGTCTGGCGGATGTCGTCATATATTTCAGCGACCTTACCTGTCGCTTCTATTTCGGGAATCTCGATCATTCTTTTGACGACCTAAGCGTAAATCGCAACCAACTGATTTTAAATATTTATTTAAAATTGAAAGACGTTGACATTCAAGCATAAGACCTTCGAAGCCATGCTATTTCTCTGTTCATCAGATGATTCAACCATAGGTTATAGCGTTGGGCGCGTCGAATACCGCCTCTAGGCGTCGCTGCCGGCAAAGGGGTTACCTCATTGAAACCGGATCAAGGGACCGACCGCCGCCAGTTAAGCGATAACGACTGGACAGGCGCGCGCCACCACGCCATCTTCCCGCCATGACCGAAACCGTAGATTGCATTGTCATCGGCGCCGGCGTCGTGGGTTTAGCCATCGCGCGCCGGTTGGCCATAGCCGGACGCGAGGTGATCGTCCTGGAAGCAGCCGACGACATCGGCACGGGCACATCATCCAGGAATTCCGAAGTCATTCACGCAGGCATCTATTACGCCAAGGGCAGCCTGAAGGCGAGGTGTTGCGTCGCCGGCAAGCAGGCTCTCTATAAGTACTGTGAGAGCCACGGCGTCGCGCACAAGCGCCTGGGCAAATTGGTCGTGGCCACGACGGAGGAAGAGATTCCTGCCCTTGAAGCCACGAAGGAGAAAGCCGCCGCCAACGGCGTGTCGGACCTGAGCTGGGTGGACGCGGATGAACTACGCGTGATAGAACCGAACCTCCATGCGGTTCGTGCGCTCCTATCGCCGTCGACCGGAATTATTGATTCCCACGGCCTGATGCTGGCTTACCAAGGCGACATGGAAGACCATGGTGGGATGATCGCATTCATGAGCCCAGTCGCCGGCGGCCGGGTCGAGAACGGCGGCATTACGATCGAGACCGGCGGCGCCGACGCCATGACGCTGCATTGCCGGACCCTGGTCAATTCGACGGGGCTCGGCGCGCAACCCCTGGCGCGCACTATCGCCGGTATCCCCGCAAACACCATCCCACCCCTCTTCTACGCCAAGGGGACGTACTTCACCCTGATCGGGAAGAGCCCGTTCAACCACCTGATCTATCCTGTGCCGGTACCGGGCGGGTTGGGCACCCATTCGACCTTGGACCTTGGCGGCCAGACCAAGTTCGGCCCGGACGTCTCCTGGGTGGATGAACCGGACTACGAGGTCGACCCGGCCCGAGCAGATAGCTTCTACGACGCCATCCGCCGCTACTGGCCAGGCCTCGAGGACGGCGTCCTGCAGCCCGGGTATGTGGGCATTCGACCGAAACTCGGGGGACCGAACCAGGCCAAGTACGCCAACGACTTCATGATCCAGGGCCCGACCGAACACGGCGTTGCCGGCCTGGTTAATCTCTACGGCATCGAAAGCCCTGGCCTGACCTCGTCGCTGGCTATCGCCGAAGAGGTAGCGGAACAATTCGGCGTTGCCTGATCAAGCCTGCAGCAGCCTCTTCCAGTTGACGATCTTTTCCTAATTCTTGATCGCCTCTTACATGGTGCGGCGTTCGGTGACCATTTGCGCGAATTCCAGGGCGTAGCCGCCGCAGAAATCCGGGACCACGCGGCTTTTGTATTGATCATACCGTTCCACGTGGAGATCGCCGAAGGTATTGTTCTGATAGATGTCGTTGGCTTCGAATGCTGTGCCGCTGATGGAGACTCGGCACGGCCTCGCGTCGTATTCGTGCCCGTCGGCAAAGACGCGGGTCTTCAGGCTGATCGCAAAGCGTAGGTCGCGGTGGTTATTGCCATAGACCGAATCGACCATCGTCCTACTCCGCCGCGCTCAAACCGAATACCGCCTGATAGCGAGTTTGAAATGCGTCCCAGGCCGACGGGTTGATCAGGTTGCGCGGTCGTCGGCCGGCGAAGACATCGGCCCATTGTTCAAGCGCCGACGTGACCATGTTCAAGTTGGCGTCATCGGTAATACCAGCGTTGTGCGGGCTAACCAAGACGTTATCGAATTTCAACAACGGGTGATCCATCGCCGGCGGCTCCTGCTCGAAAACGTCGAGGCCGGCGCCGGCAATCTGTCCCGCCCGCAATACATCCTCCAGGGCCAGTTCATCGTAGATCCCGCCCCGTGCGGTGATCACGAAATAGGCCGTTTCCTTCATGACGTTGAAAAGATCCCCATTGATCATGCCGCGGGTCTCATCCGTGAGCGGGCAGTTGATGGACACGAAATCAGCGTCGCGAAACAGGGTTTCCAAGCTGTCGCACTTCTCCGCCCCGCGGTCGGCGAAATCCGAGTCCGCTAGATAAGGGTCGTAAGCAATGACCCGCATTCCAAACACGGCTCCGGTCATCCGTGCCACGCAGCGTCCGATATTGCCGAGCCCGACAATCCCCAGCGTCCGGCCGGTCAGTTCTCGGCCGGAATAATCCCAGCGTGTCCAATCCCGGTGGTTGGACCGCATAGCTCGGTCGGATTGAATGAGCTGTTTCGTCAACGTCAGCATCATCGCCAGCACGTGCTGGGCAACGGATTCCGCGTTGGCGCCGGTCTGATTGAACAATAAGACGCCGGCTTCCGTGCAGTCGTCGACGTTGACCATGTCATACCCAGCGCCAGCGGATGCGATGGCCAGTAGGCTCGGGCAGCGCTGAAAGAAATCACCACGGGGATAGTAGATCTCGGGCGTTTCCGTACTGGGGCGGAGTTGATGGCCGTGGGCCCCGGACAAAACCTTCCAATTGGTATCGGCCGACCCGGCGCTGTCCAACTCGATGAGTTCTAACCCGGACAAGGCGCGGGCGCGGTCCGGTCCGCTCGGGTCCATCCATTCATCGAAGTAAACCAACCTACGTCTGCCTTCTGTCATGCCCGTTCTCCATGCGTTTGATTGGCTGTTTTCTAAACCGAGAACAGCAGCGTCTCCAGATGAATCCCAATCTCTACAATATGTAGTATTATATATGTATACATACACAACATGTCGTTTACAGAGCGTTCCAAATGGGCTATTGGTATCAGGAATGTGCTTTTAAAGGACCACTAACGCCATGGGCATTCTCCGGGCCATCATCAAAACTCTAGCCCGGGCCATTGGCATCCGTCGGCGCTCACCCTCGGCCGAGATGATCCGGTTCCACCCCCATGCGCTACGCTGAACTATAACCCTTCATCAAAACCTCGCCCATTCCATGGGAACTCTGACCAACGCAGCGTCGGTTTTAATGGACATGGTTCGGCGCGGTTTGAACTCATTGGGAAGGCGCTATACAGAAGCTCCACGGTAAAAGCTGTGAGAAATACATCATGCCCGTCGACTTGCTGCGCCACTTCACAATCTTGACAAAGGGCGTGGAGGAAACCTCTAAATTCCTGAAGACGGCGCTTGGGTTTACCGATGGCTACACGCCGGAAGTGGACTTTCCTCTGGCCTTGCTCTTCTGTGGGGAACAGCCAGTGATCCATGTGGTAGGCAAGGATTCGCCCGGCGATACCGGTGGCGGCCATATCAAACATGTGGCCATCAACTGCTCAGGCGTGAAGGCACGCCTTGATGCCTGCAGTGCGACCTAAAAGCAAAAGACGCAACCAAAG
>CAJWVP010000079.1 GCA_913048145.1 uncultured Rhodospirillaceae bacterium | reverse complement strand
TTGAAAAGGCCACAAAGTAGCTGTGAACGAGACTTTTGTGTCTACTAAACGTCTACTTTTGACAAAAACGCGTCAGAAAAATTCTAAGATAAATCTATAACCCATTGAAAGTATTGGCGCGCCCGGGAGGACTCGAACCCCCAACCTGCTGATTAGAAGTCAGCTGCTCTATCCAGTTGAGCTACGGGCGCTCAGCTCCGGTTCCCGCCGGGGTGAATTTACTGGAATCGGAACTGAGAACTGAAATTGTCGGCGTAGCTTTTGCCTTTGACCTTGCGGCGTCTTGGTTCGGCAATGTTATAGCTCAAGCCTTCACGGTCGGCGTAGGCGACGGCTTCCTCCTTGCTGGAGAACTTGAGCTTTATCTGACAAGGTGTATCCCCGGACGAAATCCATCCCATTAACGGGTCGGCCCGACGCGCTTCCGTGGGTTCAAACTCCAGGACCCAGCTATTAGTCTTGGCGCGGCCCGATTGCATGGCGGTCTTCGCGGGTTGGTAGATGCGTGCCTCGCTCATCATCAACTTTTCCTGCCTCATGGGGGCTGAAACTGGTCGGGGAGACTGGATTCGAACCAGCGACCCTCTGCTCCCAAAGCAGATGCGCTACCAGGCTGCGCCACTCCCCGATGTTTTGATTTGAGCCCGATTTCTAGGCTTTTGAGGCGATCCTTGCAACATCAAATTGAGAGACAGAGGCCCATGGTAAATGGATATTTCCGGATCAGAGAAACCTAGTTGTTTATGCGACCTCGAGCCAAGTCGATCTTCCCCTTTTTCTGACAGTTTTACTGCGAACGTGGCATGTTTGTTGGTGGCTGGTGGTTTAGCCGTATCATACAAAGTAATGCATGCATGGTGGTCTTCTGAATGAGGTTCAACTTGGCGACAGCATCTGTATTGAGGTGCTTTTTGTTAACCGGAGAGATCACGAGCAACAATGCGGTAATGTATCCAATATTCAGTAGCATGTCGTCCAACCTACCATGATGTGAGGCCTACGGGTCAAAAATTGCATGGTCAACCCGATCGCCGGCGCGAATGCCGAATTGCTTGGCCGATCCACCCGGTAATTCCAGGACCGCGCGCACCGGACCCGTGGAAGAAATATGCCGGGTCGAATGCGGCAGGGTCTCTCGCGCAATGTTGAGGATCACGCCCTTTGCCGTAATAAATAAAATGTCGAGCGGGATATAAGTGTTCTTCATCCACATGATTACGGGTCCTGTGATTTTGAAGTCGAACAGCATGCCCGCGCCCATCGGCAGGTGCTTGCGCCACATAAGGCCCTGGGCACGTTGGGCGGCGGTCTCGGCGATCTCGACCTGAAAGATTCGTCGCGAATACCGAGTTTCAATAGTAATCCGATCCATGCGGAACACAGTGCTATCTTGGGCCGCAACATGGGTCAGGGGTATCGAAAAGAAGATCAGAAAAATGCAGAAGACTCGGATGATCCGCCATATGGACAATTGGGAACCGCATAAGGGCCCATCACTGGAAATCATGAACTTTTTGCTAGCCACTTTGTTTCAACGATTTATTCTAATCACCATATCAAATGTGTTCCGCAAGCCAACATTGGTTGGTCAGGGGTGGACAGGGCAGGAACGGTTTTTAGAGGGGGTTTTCAGACGTGATCCACACGTTGGCTTTGACTGCGGGGCTAGTTCTGCTTTGGCTCCTGTTGTCCGGCTATTTTCTAGCTTTGATCCTTGCTCTCGGAATTGCGTCGATTGTGCTCGTCGTCTGGATTGCGCATCGAATGGACGTGGTCGACCATGAGAGCCATCCCATTCATATGGCTGCCAAAGGGCTGATCTACTTTCCATGGCTGATGTGGGAGATCGTAAAGGCGAACATTGATGTGGCGCTGGCGATAATTAAGGGGAAAAACGCGATTGCGCCGAAAACAATGCGGGTCACGGCATCGCAGCGCTCGGACGTGGGTAGGGTGACATATGCCAATTCGATCACCCTGACGCCAGGCACGGTGACTGTTTATGTGGACGGCGACATGTTTCTGGTTCATGCGTTGACTAAGGGTTCCGCCGACGGGTTGGGGTCCGGTGATATGGACAAGCGAGTCACAGCCCTCGAGGGGTATGTGGAGCATGGCACAGAGGGTGTGGGGTGAGCATGTTCGTCGCCGCTGCGGCTGCCGTATTGGTCTCCATGTTGCTGGCTCTAATTCGGGCTGTGAAAGGTCCGACGGTCTACGATCGGATTCTCGCACTGAACACTTTTGGGACGCTAACGGTCATACTGATCGCCGTTCACGGGTTCCTTGTTGGTCGGCCGGAGTTCTTGGATCTGGCTCTCGTCTACGCTCTGATAAATTTCATTGGAACCATTGCAGTGACAAAATACGTGGGCTTGAAGGAACTGGATCCCGGCGTCGACCGCCACCGAGGCGACATCTAATGGAAATGATTCTCTATGTGATGAGTTGGATGGCGATTATCACAGGTTCCGTTTTCTGCGTCATCGGCGCTATTGGGCTCATCCGCCTGCCTGACGTTTACTGTCGCATGCATGCTGCAGGCATCATTGATACCGTAGGGGTCGGTCTGATCTTTCTTGGTCTCGCGTTCCAGGCTGGTTGGACATTGGTGCTGGCTAAGTTGGCGATGATCCTGGTTTTCATTCTTTTCACCAGCCCGACCAGCTGCCATGCGCTTTGTCGGGCTGCCGCCTACTCAGGCGTTCACCCGATGCACGGCGAGCAGGCACCCGATGGCGCTGACGTAGTCGATGACGAGGAGGACGCGTCATCGAAAACATAATTATTATCTCCTTGTTGGCGTTCATGGTGATTGCGGCCATCGCCATCGCTCGGATCCACGACCTTTTCGCGGTAGTCATGCTGACCGGTATCTTTAGCCTTTTGGGAGCTGCCGCCTACGTGGTTATGGATGCCGTCGACGTGGCCTTTACGGAGGCGGCTGTGGGCGCCGGCGCGTCGACTGTGCTTATGCTGGGCACCTTGGCGTTGACAACAAGCAAGGAAAGACCGGCACCGGCAAAGAACGTCATTAGTGCCTTGATCGTCGTCGTATTTACCGGTGTGGTCCTCATCTACGGCACATTGGATATGCCCATTTACGGCGATCCCATGGCGCCGATCCATCACCATGTGGCCGACCATTACCTGGGTAAGTCTTCGGCTGAGGTGGGATTACCAAACGTGGTGACGTCGGTATTGGCCAGTTATCGAAGCTACGACACTTTGGGCGAGACTTTCGTAATTTTTACAGCTGCCGCTGGCGTATTGGCCATCTTGGGTCAGTCACGGCTGCCGCGCCGCCATCACGATCAAGAGGATAGCGAGAAGGGTATGGTTTCATCCCCCGAGAAATCCAAAGGTGCGTCGACATGAGACAAAAGATTATCCTGCGGGTAATCTCCAAGTTCTTGATTCCCTATATCTTGTTGTTTGCCCTTTATGTGCAGTGGCACGGCGACTTTGGTCCGGGTGGCGGATTTCAAGCCGGCGTTATTTTCGCCGCCGGGTTTATCCTATATGCGATTATTTTTGGCGTCGCGACGGCTCGCGAGGTTTTGTCCGCGACGACGACGCGGGTCCTTCTGGTTATTGGTGTGCTGTTGTACTCCGGTGTTGGGGTGGCTGGTATCCTGCTGGGGGGCAATTACTTGGACTACAATGTCCTCGCAGACACGCCGATAGGCGGGCAACATGTTGGTATTATTTTGGTGGAATTCGGGGTCGGCATTACTGTCGCCGCGTCGGTGATCACCATCTTCTGCACCTTCGCTGGGCGACGGCCGGAAGAACACGAAGAAGAGTACGGAGAGAACTGAGTTGGAACAGTTTCCCGGGCTCATCCCCTATTGGGTCATAATGGTTCTGATGATGATGGGGTTATACATTGTCATTGCTCACGGCAACCTGATTAAGAAAATCGTTGGATTGAACGTGTTCCAGGTTTCCGTGTTCTTGCTCTACATCACAATGGCGAAGGTTGAGGGTGGCACCGCGCCGATCCTGGCTGAGGGGATAAAGTTATATTCCAATCCCCTACCCCACGTCTTGATCCTGACGGCGATTGTCGTCGGTGTCGCGACGACAGCGCTGGGTCTGGCGTTGGTGGTTCGTATCCACAATGCCTACGGCACTATCGAGGATGAGGAGATCGATAAACTGGAGGATCAGACTTGATCGCCCAGCATCTCCCCATCCTGCAGATTGTTCTGCCGCTCATGGCTGCGCCCGTGTGCATGGTCATTCGACATCCGCAAGTTGTGTGGATATGGGCTACTTTAATTACCTTTTTATGCTTGCCCATTTCCATCGCGTTACTGGTTCAGGTGATGGCTGAAGGGGTCATCGTCTACGAATTGGGCGGCTGGGCGGCGCCTTGGGGTATCGAGTACCGGATCGACAAGCTGAATGCCTTTGTGCTGGTGATTGTCACCGCCATCGGCGCCGTGGTGATGCCGTATGCCAGGCGCACGGTGGATACGGAAATCCCGGTTAGCCGGGTTTATCTGTTTTACACGATGCTTCTGTTGTGTGAAGCAGGCCTCTTAGGGATTACCATTACCGGCGATGCCTTCAATCTTTTCGTCTTCTTGGAAGTGTCTTCGCTGTCATCTTACGTCCTGATCAGCTTCGGCAAGGACCGGCGAGCGCTGACGGCGGCCTATCGTTACCTTATCATGGGAACTATTGGGGCGACCTTCTACATCGTTGGCGTTGGCTTGATGTACAACGCCACGGGCAGCCTCAACATCTATGATCTGTCAAAGTTGATCCCGGAATTGGGGGGAAGCCGAACCATACAGGCAGCGTTGGCGTTCCTAACCGTCGGGTTGGGATTGAAGCTCGCGCTCTTCCCCATGCATATGTGGTTGCCGAATGCCTACACCTATGCGCCATCTGCGGTTACGGTGTTTCTAGCGGCGACGGCAACTAAGGTCGCCGTCTACGCGTTGATCCGTGTTACCTACACGATTTTTGGCACCGTCGATATTCTGGAAATCGTGCCAGTTCAGGACATGTTCATGGTGATGGCGGTCATTGCTATGTTCGTTGGCTCCTTGGTTGCCACTTATCAGGTCAATGTGAAGCGAATGCTAGCTTATTCCTCCGTTGCTCAGATCGGGTACATGATGCTGGGCCTCAGCTTTGATACAGTCACAGGCGTGGCTGCGGGGATCGTCCACTTGTTCAACCACGCTGCAATGAAGGGTGGTTTGTTCATGGCTTTGGGTGCCGTGGCCTATCGGGTCGGCGGGGTACGGCTGGAGCATATGGCGGGCCTTGGCAAGAAGATGCCGTGGACCATGGCGTCGTTGGTTGCCGGTGGGCTAGGCCTGATTGGCGTTCCCTTGACCGTCGGGTTCGTTTCCAAATGGTACCTGATCCAGGCTGCTCTGGAGAAGGGGTGGTGGATGATTGCGGTCCTGATCGTCATCTGCTCCCTTTTGGCGGTTGTTTATGTTTGGCGCGTGGTCGAAGTGATCTATTTCCGTCCGGTTAGCGAGATCGCACAGGAAGCTAAGGAAGCGCCGCTTTCCATGTTAATCCCCACCTGGGTTTTGATTGGCGCATCCATCTACTTCGGCATTGACGCCACGACGACCCTCGATGTTGCCTTTGCCGCGGCCAGGACACTCCTGGGAGACGGCGGATGAGTCCGACAACCGCAATTCTTGCTGCCGTAGTGGTGCCGCTGATCGGGGCCGTCTTCATCGTCCTCAACGGGCGATCCGCAAACGCCCGCGACGCTGTGACCCTGATTACGGCGATCGTTACCTTCGTTGTGGTCGCCACCTTGTTCGATGATGTCGCATCGGGCATGCGGCCCACAGTCACCGTGCTGGAAATGCTGCCCGGTTTGGGCATCACCTTCACGCTAGAACCGCTCGGCATGTTATTTGCCGGCATCGCCAGCGGGTTGTGGATCGTCACGTCGGTTTACGCGGTTGGCTACATGCGTGGCCACCATGAAATTAACCAGACACGCTTTTACACCTGTTTCGCTATCGCCATCTCCAGCGCCATCGGCATCGCCTTCGCTGGCAATATGCTGACGCTGTTCGTGTTCTATGAGGTTTTGACACTTTCAACCTTCCCGTTGGTTACCCATTCCGGTACTGATGAGGCGAAGCGCGCCGGTCGTGTCTACCTGGGCATTCTCATCGGCACGTCCATTGGGTTGCAGTTGGTCGCCGTGGTCTGGACCTGGAATGTGGCGGGCACCCTTGATTTTCGTGATGGCGGCATTCTGCCTGGCAGTATCTCGGCTGGGCTAACAGCGGTGTTGATCGGTCTTTATGTCTATGGGATCGGCAAGGCCGCGTTGATGCCCTTCCACCGGTGGCTACCAGCTGCCATGGTTGCGCCAACGCCGGTTAGCGCGTTGCTGCACGCGGTTGCCGTTGTGAAGGCCGGAGTGTTTTCCATTCTCAAAGTGAGCATCTACATCTTTGGTTTCGATGTACTAAGCCGTACTGGTGCAAGCGAATGGTTGGCCTTCATCGCCGCTTCGACGATCCTGCTTGCCTCTCTTGTCGCTATGACCAAGGACAACCTGAAGGCGCGGCTGGCCTATTCCACTGTGTCGCAGCTTTCCTATATCGTGTTGGGTGCAATGCTTGCGTCGGGGATTGGGGCGGTCGGTGGAGCCATGCACATTGCCATGCATGCCTTTGGCAAGATTACCTTGTTCTTCTGCGCCGGCGCCATCATGGTCGCCAGCCACAAGACTGAAATCAGTCAGATGAGGGGACTGGGCCGGAAAATGCCTATCACCTTCGCTTGTTTCCTGATTGGCGCCCTATCGATCATCGGGCTGCCGCCCCTGGGCGGCGTATGGAGCAAATGGTATCTGTCGCTCGGCGCGGCGGAGACTGGACAGCTCGTGTTTATCGCAGTGTTCATGATCTCGTCGTTGTTGAACATCGCCTACCTTGTGCCGATCGTAGTCAATGGCTTTTTCTTCGCACCGCCGGAGGAATCTCATGACGATCATAACCACGATGATCTCAGTCATGCCGCCGGTTATCCCGGCGATGTGGGCGGCCACAACCAATGGAAGGTGCGCGGGATTGAGGAGGCACCTCTCATGTGCGTGGGCGCGCTAACCTTCACGGCAGCAGGGTGCATTGTTCTCTTTTTCTATGCCACGCCGCTTTATGAATTCCTTTTGCCCATCGCCGGTGGAGGGACGCCATGACCACACCTCCTGATGACGGAAAGACTTATTGGCTGGATGACATGCGCAATGTGCGCAAGATCGTTTGGGCGTTAGTGATCGTCTGCGCGGGCCTGTTCGTGGCGGATGCCTTCTATCACAAACACCCCTATTTCAGTGCAGAAAGCTGGTTCGGATTTTATGCCCTCTATGGTTTTTTCATGTGTGTGGGCCTTGTTTTAGCGGCGAAGGTTATGCGGTTTTTCCTAATGCGCGACGAAGACTACTACGACAAGGATCGCGGTAATGATTAATCCGGCCCTTCTCCTGATCTTCGGCGCGCTGCCCATTGCCTTCCTGCAACGTCCTCTTCGCCAGATTTATCTTCTGGCCTTGCCTATTGTGGCTTTTGCCCTGGCGCTTGGGATTGAGGACGGGTCCTACGGGCATATCAAGGTTTTTGACTACACCCTTGAGACGTTGCGCATGGATGGCCTTTCTCGGGTCTTCATGATAATTTTTCTGATCGCGACGTTCCTTGGCACCCTCTACGCCCTAAACGACGACGATCCGGTCCAGCAGACGTCGGGCATGATCTATGCAGGTGCCGCAGTCGGTGCCGTACTGGCTGGCGATTTGATCTCACTATTCGTCTATTGGGAACTGACGGCCATCGCGTCCGTGTTCCTCATTTTGGCCGCGGGTACGGAAAAGGCGCGCCGCGCCGCCATGCGTTATCTAATTATTCAGGTGGGCTCCGGCGTGCTTTTGTTGGCCGGCGCGCTGATGCATGTGGCCGATACAGGCTCCATCGCCTTCGTGCACTTCGGTCTGGAAACGACGGCGGGCAAGCTGATTTTCCTAGCCTTCGGAGTGAAATGCGCCTTTCCGCTGCTGCACAACTGGTTGCAGGATGCATATCCGGAAGCCACGGTGGGCGGCACGGTGATGCTGAGCGCGTTCACCACGAAGCTTGCGGTCTATTCCCTCGCGCGGGGTTATGCTGGGACGGAAATCCTGATCGTTATTGGTGCGACGATGACCATGTTCCCAATATTTTATGCGGTGATCGAGAACGATCTGCGGCGTGTTCTGGCCTATTCTCTGAACAATCAATTGGGCTTCATGGTCGTCGGCGTTGGCGTGGGCACGGAACTTGCTCTGAACGGGACGGCGGCGCATGCCTTCACGCACATTCTTTACAAAGCGCTGTTGTTCATGTCCATGGGCGCGGTGCTGCTTCGGACCGGAACCTGCAAGGGCTCGGAGTTGGGCGGGCTCTACAAGACCATGCCATGGACGACCGGTTTCTGTATCGTGGGCGCTGCGTCAATTTCGGCGTTCCCTTTGTTCTCGGGTTTCGTTTCCAAGTCCATGATCCTGTCGGCCTTGGGCTATGAGGGCCATTGGTTCGCCTGGGGCGTTTTGTTGTTCGCGTCGGCGGGCGTGTTCCACCATTCCGGTATCAAGATTCCCTTCTTCGCGTTCTTCGCCCATGATTCCGGCATGCGCCCAAAAGAAGCGCCCTTTAACATGTTGCTGGCGATGGGGGTCACCGCCTTCTTGTGTATCGCCATAGGGGTTTATCCAACGGCACTTTACGACATTCTACCCCACGACGTCGACTATCACCCCTATTCCACTGCCCATGTGATAAATCAGTTGCAGCTGCTTTTGTTCTCGGCACTGGCATTCACGTTCCTGATGATGACCAAACTTTATCCGCCGGAACTCAAATCGACCAACTTGGATACAGACTATGTCTATCGCCGTTTGCTGCTGCGCCTCATCGCCTGGTTGAGGGATGCTTTGGCTCAAGTCGACCGCCAAGGCCGACAGTTCCTTCTAGGCATCGTCTCGGCGATCATGGACTGGATACAGAAGCATCATGGCATCAACGGCATGATGTCGCAGACCTATTCAGCAGGAACCATGGTCTTCTGGACGCTGGCGATGTTCCTGGTTTTCTTAGTCATGTATCTAGCGGCTTAGTGGGAACGTCAAACACTTGCTATGACCTCACCGAATTTTGGCGTCAACCGTCAGGTTGATCCATTTTACTCCTCCCAGTTCAGGACTTTGTTTGCCACTTGGTTAACGACTTGATAGCTCGCGCATTTGGGGTGGCATCATTATCGCGTTCGGACTAGGTCCTCTGTCGTCTAGTGAATTCATAGCGGGGACCGCGTCGTCTGACTGGATCGGTCGTGCAGGGCCGCATAACCAAGTAATTCCAGGTTCGCAATGCTGACGGATCAGATCATGACATCAGCGATGATCGCATTTTCGAAATGCTGAGGAAAAGCTTGAAGCTTCCAAATCATTTGAAAGGCCCTACGATAGGCTGTGTCAATGTACAAGGTAACCAAAAACGGGGAGAGATGTGAGTAACAAACGAGAAGGCATCCGCAAGGGCCTGACAAGATACGGTGATGACGCCTTTTCCTTGTATGTCCGAAAGGCCTTCATCAAGGCCATGGGCTACACGGATGATGCCTTAGAACGGCCTCTCATCGGCATTGCCAACACCTATTCGGGCTATAACGCCTGCCACGCCACGGTGCGTCCAACCCGGTGGGCATCGCTGTGTCCTGCTCAGCAGACCGACAGGCTCTTGGAAAGATCACCGCCGAGGGGCTGTTTCTCGAGCAGTTGGAGGAGGACCCAGCCCGCTACCTGCCCGAAGTGACCAGCGACGACCTGTCGGCCGCCGTGGTGTCCATCGATCTGGACCAATCCATGGACGACATTCGTGCCGAACTGTCCAAGCACCCCGTGAAGACTCGACTGGCGCTTACCGGCACCCTCGTGGTGGCGCGCGACATCGCGCATGCCAAGTTGAAGGAACGCCTGGACGCGGGCGAAGGCCTGCCCCAGTACTTCAAGGACCATCCGGTCTATTATGCTGGCCCCGCTAAAACACCGGAA
>CAJWVP010000078.1 GCA_913048145.1 uncultured Rhodospirillaceae bacterium | reverse complement strand
CTGCTGGGAGCCAAACCGATGATCATGTCGCTCTTGCCCACCACCGCAACATAGCCCAGGTCTCCGGTTTTCGGAGCCTTGCGGCGCATGGGACGGGCGGTTTCCATGAACTGGCGCCGCGGTTACGCGTCAGAGATGAAGTAATTCCCTATGTTTTTCTCGATTAGATTGTATCAAAGTTATCGTAAAAGTCAGAATTTGATCTTTTTTATGCTCCGGCTTCAATGCACTGGATTTCGTTTCCAGTGAGACCGATCCGCCACATCCAGGCGAGCGCCACGCCCTTCAGGCGCGGCAGGAAATAGGACATAAGCACCAGTGGCAGCGGCAGCCAGATGGCTCCATGGACTCATCCCGACAAGTTATAGAGATGATCGGTCAGCATGAAAAATGGTGCGACGATGTGCCCGACAACCACGATGGTCAGATAGGGCGGCAGATCGTCGGCGCAGATATGGCCGAAGTTCTCTCCACAGTGCGTGCATCTCTCCACGGGCTTCAGATAGACGCGGAATAGTGGCGCGCTGTCGCAGTGTGGGCAGCGTTGGCGATATCCCCGCCAGACCGCATCCCATTTCGAAACCTTATTGGTATTCGTCGATATGGTCATCCTTCCCGGGCTCTTGAGTCCCAAATATTCAAGTACAAACCGAAGACGATCAGCACAGAGCCAATGATCAACCACATTTCTGGCTCTTCCCCGTAGGCTATGTAGCCCACCAAAATCATGGCCGGCAAGCGCAGAAATCCAAGAATACTGACGGCTGCAGCTTCCGCCAATTTCACGGCCCGATTGATACAGAAATGCGCGGTCATGCCGGACACGCCTACCAACAGAACCCAGAGGATCTTATCGGCGGAGGGCCATGTCCAGTCATCCAAGATCAGGGTCAAGACGAAGGCCAGAGGCATCTGCAGGACCAGCATGTAGAACAGGATCGGGAGTACAGTCTCGCGGAGCGCCAAGAACCGCGCTGTGGTCATGCCGACCGCGTACCCGATGGAGGCCCCTAGGGCCGCCAGCATACCCAACTCCACGGTGGCAAAACCCGGCCGCACGATAACCAAGGTCCCGATCAACCCAAAGGCGATGGCCGCCATTCGGTAGCGGCTCAAGCTTTCGCCTAGGAACAACGCCGCCATCAACGCCGTCCAAATGGGCATCATGAATTCCAGCGCTGTCACTTCGGCCAGGGCAATGGTCGCGATGGCGTAGAACCAGCAGAACTGGGCCGCGAAGTGCGCCAGGTTGCGGCCTACGTGAACCTTCAGATTATCCGTCTTCACCGTCGCCCATCCGGTCCAATGCACCAGGACCAAGACAATCCAGAACCCCACGAAGCTGCGCCAGAACAGAATCTGTATGGTGCTTAGATCAGTGGACAACTCTCGTCCACTCACGGACATCAATGCGAACGACGTGATTGTACCGAGCATCCAAAGCGCCGCGCCCCAGATTGGCGGCAGTGCGCTCATGCGTCGTCTTCGCGGCGGTCGGCATCTCGGACGATCAGATAGATACCGGTGCAGACCAGCACCGCCCCGACAGCGACCGAGATCTCCAACTCTTCATTATACACGAAATAACCCACCAGTGCGATCAACGGTAGACGCATGAAATCCATAGTAACGACCACCGTTGCTTCGGTTAGGCGCATGGCGCTCGCCATACAGTAGTGCGCGGAACAACCCGTGAAGCCAACCAGAACAATCCAAGGTCCGTTGGTTTGCGGGTCCGGCCATACCCAGCTTTCCAATGCCAGACCAAACCCTATGGGGAGTTGAATCAGGGTCATGTAGAACAATATACACAGCGGAGAATCTTGCTGCGCCAGCACACGCACCGTAATAACTGCCACGGCGTATCCTATGGCGGCCACGAGTGCGAGAGTTGCGCCGGTTCCGACCTCAGTAATACCGGGACGAATGATCACCATGACGCCCGCGAACCCAATGGCAATGGCGAAAATGCGGACCGACGTCATACGCTCGCCCAGGAACAAGGCCGCCAGGATGGCGGCCCAAATAGGCATGGTGAATTCGATGGCGAACAGTTCCGCGAGCGGGATAAGAGGAATGGCATAGAACCAACAAAACTGGGCCCCGAAGTGAACGATAGCTCGGGATGCATGAATGCGAAAGATTCCAGTCTTCAGTTGCCCCCAACCAGAGACCTGTAACAATAACACGATCAGCACAAACGCGACCGCGCTGCGCCAGAACATGATCTGCGACGTGGACAGGTCGGCGGACAGCTCCCGGCCACAGATGGCCATGGTGGTGAAGGACGCCAGCGCCCCCATCATCCAAAGGCCGGCGCGTAGGACCGGCGAAGTCATGCGTTGAGCGCCCGGGCGCGCAATCCGTCCAAGAGGGCGCGCGTATCGTTGCGCCGGGGTCGCCAGAGGCCGCGTTCCTGGGCCTCGATGAGGCGGTCAATCATCTCCTGAAGTGCCTGAGGATTGTGCTGCTCCAGAAAATCGCGCACCACCACGTCATCCAGATAGGCCTCAAACACGGCGTCAAAGTGGTGATCCTTCACGCAGCGCGCGGTGGCCTGGAACGACACCATGTAATCCACCGTGGCCGCCATCTCAAAGGCGCCCTTATAGCCGTGGCGCATGACGCCCTCGATCCATTTCGGATTGACCACCCGGGCGCGGACGACCCTCGCGATCTCTTCGTCCAGGGTTTGCGCGCGCGGCGTCTCAGGCCGGGCGTGGTCCATGTGGTAGGCCTTAGGCTGAGCGCCGGACAAATAGCGGACGGCTGCAGTGACGCCGCCTTCGAACTGATAGTAGTCATCCGAGTCTAGAAGATCGTGCTCACGATTATCCTGGTTGTGAATGATCGCCTCGACGGTCTTCAGGCGCGTTTCAAACAGACCGTGCTCAGCCGCGCCCTCGGCCCCCGCCCCGTAGGCGTAACCGCCCCAGGCGACATAAGCGCGGGCCAGGTCCGCATCGGTCTCCCAACCCTTCTCATCCATCAGTGCCTGCAAACCGGCCCCGTAGGCACCCGGCTTCGATCCAAAGACACGAAAGCCGGCCCGCGTCGCGGCCACTGTTTCCTCCATGCCGCTCGCGACCAACGCGGCCGTTTCGTCACGCACTCGCACCGCCGCCGGGTTCACGTCATCGGCTTCGTCCAGTGCGGCGACGGCACGGGCCGCGGAATCGAATAAATCAATCAGACCCGGGAAGGCGTCGCGGAAGAAACCCGATATCCGAAGCGTCACGTCAACTCGAGGCCGGCCCAACACGGTGACGGGCATCACCTCGAACCCTGTGACCCGGCGGCTAGCCGTGTCCCATTTGGGTTGAACGCCTATGAGCGCCAAGGCCTGAGCAATGTCGTCGCCGCCGGTGCGCATGTTCGATGTCCCCCAGGCGCTCAACGCCATGGTCCGCGGCCAGGAACCGTGATCCTGCATGTGGCGTTCCACCAGCAATCCTGCCGACTTCCAGCCCAATTTCCAGGCCGCCGGCGTCGGCACGGTGCGGGTATCGACGGAATAGAAGTTGCGCCCCGTGGGCAAAACATCTGGCCGTCCGCGGGTCGGCGCGCCAGACGTTCCCGGCTCCAGGAACCGGCCGTCCAGGGCAGTCAAGGCGCCGGCGATTTCCGCTTTGCCCGAGCCTTCGACGGCGGGCCGGATGGCCGCATTCAGATGATCGAGGACGATCTGCGAGGCCGTCCACGCCTGGTCTACGGTCGCATCACCACCAACCAGGCGGGTGGCCAAATTCTCCAAGCGTTCAACTGTATCGCCATGGCTACGCCACGGCGCATCGTCACCCAAGATCGCCGGTTTCGGACCGGTCCAGGGCGCCGCCATATCGCAGTTCAAAGGATCGAAGGCCAGGTCCAGGTCTGTCGCCAGGGCGCGGTGCAGTGACGCGTCCGGCCCTTCGCCAGCGCCACGCGGCACGCGGACCAGCGCCACGAGAAGATCGGTCAGCAATCGGCCCTCCGGCGACTGACCGAAGACGTGCAAACCGTCACGGATCTGCATCTCCTTAAGCTCACAGAGATAATTGTCGAGCTTTCCCAAGGCCGCATCGTCATCATCGTCTGCGGCGATACCGCAGTCCCCGTCGAGACCCGTGGCATGACAAAGTTCCAGGATGTCCCGTGTCAAAACCTTGAGACGCCGCGGATCGACGCCTGCAGCTTCATAGTATTCGTCCACCAACTGCTCCAGGTCCTTAAGTGGGCCGTAACTCTCAGCCCGCGTCAGCGGCGGCGTCAGATGGTCGACGATGACCGCACTGGTGCGGCGCTTCGCCTGCGTGCCTTCGCCCGGGTCATTGACAATGAAGGGATAGATATTCGGCAATGGGCCGAGAGCCGCCTCCGGGAAACAATCCTCGGACAGCGCCAAAGCCTTTCCGGGGAGCCACTCCAAATTTCCATGCTTGCCGAAGTGGATAACGGCATGGGCTCCAAATGCGTTGCGCAGCCATGCATAGAAGGCCAAGTAGCAGTGCGGCGGCACCAGATCCGGGTCGTGGTAGGTCTCCTTGGGGTCTATGTTGTAGCCCCGGGCCGGTTGCAGACAGACAGCGACGTTGCCCAATCGGAAGGCGGGAACGGCGAAATGCCCGTAACCAACTTCGCCCGACCGAAAGAATGGATCGGCCTCCGGCGCGCCCCAGCGGTCCGTCACGGCGCCCTGTACCGCCTTTGGCAAGTTGCCAAAAAAAATCTGATAGTCGGCAATGGCGAGGGTTTCTGCGATGTCGCGATTGTCCAGATCCTCGAAGGCATTCGTCGGTCCGGCCATGACCCGCTCGATGAGGGCGTCGCCGTCGACGGGGATATCCTTGATGCCATAGCCCGCCTTTTTCAGCGCGCCCAACAGCTCAACCGCGCCCGCCGGCGTATCCAACCCCACGCCGTTGCCCAGGCGCCCGTCCCGGTTCGGATAGTTGGCGAGCACCAGAGCGATACGCCGATCCTCCGCCGCCGTCTCCCGTAGCGACGTCCAAGCCGCCGCCAATTCGGACACATAGCGTACCCGGTCTGCTACCGGTTCGTAGCGCACCATTTCCGTTTCCGTCAGCGGATCGTGGCGCACGCTTCCCTTGAAGGACACCGCACGTGTCAGCACACGCCCATCAACTTCTGGCAACGCCACGTTCATGGCGATATCGCGTGCACTCAGTCCCCGAGTGCCGTCGCGCCAGGCCTCTTCGTTGCCACCCGAAAACACCATCTGCAGAACTGGCGGTGCACCATCGATATCGAAAGGACCGGCGGCACGGTCCTGGCCCGGCGCCGAGACGGCGAACCCCGTGGCATTCAGGATTACCGTCGGCGGCGCCTCGGCCATGATAGTCTCCAACGTCGCGGCTGCCACCTGATCCTTCAAACTGGCGACGAAAACCGGCAGCGGATTGAGACCCGCTTCCGTCAGCCCCTCGATCATCGCCTCGACGGCCCAGAGGTTGCCCGCCTGGACCAGCGCCCTGTAGAACACCAGCGCCACCACGGGCCGACCCTCAACCCAGTTGGATTTCACCCGGACCAAGTCCGAATTCGCCACTCCCGGCCAGTACAGACCGGCGCGCACCAGGGGCCGAGGTTCCTGCCAATCCGTCTCGAACCCAATCAGCCCGGCGGCATAACATAGGAAATCCAACGCGTTCTCCAGACCACCGTGCACCAGATACTGCCACAACCGATGCTGGGTGTCGGCGTCCAGGGTCGAGAGCGCCGCTAATTCCGCATCCGGCTGGTCATCGCCTGGCAGAAACGCGACGGGGATGCCACCCTTTGCGCAAAGCGCTGCAATCTCGTCGCAGCCATAGGGCCAATAGCCGCGTCCACCCAGGATGCGCAGCACCACAAGTTTGGCGTGGGCGATGATGTCCTCGACGTACAGATCAACGGACATATTGTGAGCCAGTTGCATCATGTTGGCGAGGCGCACACTTGGGAACCCATCTGCCGGCCATTCGGAACGGGCCTGGCCCAAAAGGGTCAGTTCCGTATCGGCGGCAGAAATAACGACGATATCGCCAGGGGTCTGACCGAGATCGACGGCTTCTGAGCCATCAGAAACGCCACCGGGTTGAGCGGCTAAGAGGTGCATGTCAGTTGCCGGCCAAGGCGCACCCGATCGCAGCCTGATCCAGGCCCGCTTCGCCGATAATCACCAGTTCGGTTCGACGCACTTCCCCGTCCGCCCAGGGCCGGTCGTAATAGCGCTGGACCCGGGCGCCGACGGCTTGGACCACATGGCGCATGTCCTTGCCAGGTACGTGAACGAACCCCTTCACCCGAAGGATCTCGTGATCCACAGCGCAGCCTTTGATGCGTTCTTCCAGCTCTTCGGGATCGGCGATGTCGCCCATGGTCAGGACAAAGCTCTCGAAATCGTCGTGGTCGTGGTTATCCTCAGCGTCGTGATGAGACCAACGGCCATCGATGACGTCTTCGACGCCAGCTCCGATACCTAAAAGGACCTTCGGGTCGATGGCGCCATGCACCGCATCCACAAGCTTTACCTGCGCGGCAACACCGTCCCTGACCTCGGCGCGCACGCCGTCCAGGGCGTCGTCATCCAGAAGGTCAGCCTTATTCAGTAGCACCATGTCAGCACACAGCAGTTGGTCCTCGAAGACCTCTTCCAGGGGCGATTCGTGTTCCAGCATCTCATCCGCTTCGCGCGCGTCCTGAACGGCGTCCGGATCGTCGGCGAATTGTCCGGCGGCGACGGCCGGCGCATCGACGACGGTGACGACGCCGTCGACGGTGACCCGCGACTTGATCTCCGGCCAATTGAACGCCTTCACCAGAGGTTTCGGCAACGCCAGACCAGAGGTCTCGATGATGATGTGTTCGGGTGGCTCGGGCCGGTCCAGTAATGCTTCCATGGTGGGCAAGAAATCATCGGCCACGGTGCAACAGATGCAACCGTTGGCCAGCTCCATGACGTTCTCGTCCTCGCAACCGTCGATGCCGCAACCGGTAACCAGTTCACGGTCGATGCCAAGATCGCCAAACTCGTTGATCACCAACGCAATTCGCTTGCCGCCAGCGTTTTCCAGCATGTGGCGGATGACGGAGGTTTTGCCGGCACCAAGGAAACCTGTAATGACGGTGGCGGGAATCTTACTCATCAGTTCTCTTCCTTTAAGACCTGCGGCAGGCCGGCGGTGACCAGAACAACCCGGTTCGCCAGTTTCGCCACCAGTTGGTTCAATTCGCCCTGGGCGTCAACAAAGACACGGGAAACCTCGTTGTCGGGAACGACCCCCAGACCAATCTGGTTTGATACGAAAACCACTGGCCCCCGTAAAGCGCCCGATTGTAATAGGTCCATGAGTTTCTGAAGCTCCCCCTCCGCCGAAATGTCGTGAAACATGACGTAGGAGAGCCAAAGCGTCAGGCAATCGACCAGGATCGGTCGATCCGGGCGCGCCTCGCGGGTGAGCACCGCAACCAGCTCGCGCGGTTCCTCGATGGTTTTCCAGATATCGCCCCGGCGCGCCTGGTGTTTGGCGATCCGCGCCCGCATCTCATCATCCATGGGCTCGGCAGTGGCAAGGTAAAGACCTTTGCCTTGTCCCTCGACAAGCTGTTCGGCGTAGCGGCTCTTTCCGGACCGCGCGCCGCCCAGCACCAGCGTCACCAGTGGGAGCGGCGCGCTCATTGAATGGTGCCGTCGCCACGCCCGTGGGAAGGCTGGTTGATGGCACCAATGCGCCAGGCCCCGCCCTTGCCACGAAGCAATCCGCCTTCGACGTGTTCCAAACGGGTCACCGACAGGGTATCAATGGTGAACGACATGCCGAGTTCCGGCGTCAGGCCCAGGACATGGGCAACCGCGGCGCGGATTGTGCCGCCGTGACAGACGGCAACAATGTCTTCGCCGGCGTGATCGACCGTGTAGCGGTCGATGATGCCGGCCGTGCGGGCGATCAGATCGGCGAAGCTTTCGCCACCGGGCGGCGCGTTGCGGGCTGGTTCACGCCAGAACTCGAAATAGGCATCCGGGTCGGCGGCCTCCATGTCCTTCCAACTGGAGCCCTGCCATTCACCAAAGTCCTGTTCACCTAAATGTTCCTCGACAATGGGATGGGGGCAGGCAAGTCCGGCTAGGGCGATGGACTGAGCCGTCAACTTCGCCCGCGAGAGATGGGAGGTTAGCCAAATGCCGTCGCCGGGAAGCGTTCCAGCCAGAACCTCGAACGCCGCCGTGTCGGAGGTGTCGCACTGGACATCGTCGGAACCATAGATCTTGCCGGTCACCCCGACGACGGGGGCATGGCGAACGAACCACCAGCGGGTCACAGCACTCATATAGCATATGCTCCAGCAGCGATGAGAACACAAACCTCAGCGACCTGCTGCGCAGCGCCAAGAACATCGCCCGTATAGCCGCCCAAGCGACGCTGGGCAAGCCAGCCCAACACGCCAGTCGAGACCAGAGACAATACCAGAGCCCAAAGGGCGGGCTGCCAGGCGAACAGGGCGAACAAAATCGCGATGCTGAAGGCCGCCGCCGTGCCCATCTCCAGCGTCGTCGGCCGTCCCGAGTCCCGGCCCAACCCATCGGCACGGGCCGGTCTAAGGGCGAACATGAGGGCGGGCATCACACCACGCGATGCGGCGGCCGCACCAATCAACGCGACGGCCATCAAGCCGGACCCAAGGAATCCGGCCAACAACGCCACCTTCAACCCGATCACAAAGATCAAGGCCAACGCGCCGAAGGTGCCAATCCGCGAGTCGCGCATGATTGCAAAGCGCCGCGTCTGATCCCTGGCACCAATACCGTCAATAAAGTCGGCTAGGCCATCTTCATGCAACGCGCCCGTTATCCAGGCCATCGTCGCCAATCCAATGATTGCGCAGGCCATGGGTTGTAGGCCTGCCTGCCCGGCCAGCCACAAGGCGCCGCCTCCAGTGATCCCGACCACAAGCCCAATCAGCGGGAACACACGCGCCGCCGGCCCCAGATCAGCCATGTCCACGGGCGGCTTCGGGCGGAACGGCAAGCGGGTCAAGAACGTGCCGGCCACGGCAAAATCGCGAAGCCAGGCACCCACCAGAACCTCCCATTGTGCGCGGTCTTGAATCGTCATGGCCCGATGGTAGTGTATTGCTCCATAAATGAAAGAGATGCGCCGCACACCATTGCCGAGCGACGAGACGGCGGAAGGCTGAGAAATTTTACCCATGACCAATACCATAGAAATTTCCGATATGGACATGCTCCGGGCCCTGCTGAGCAATCTGCCTAGCCAGGATAATACCGCCGCCGAAGCTGCCAAGGAACGCGAGCCCCAGCTAACCAAACCGCTGGGGTCGCTGGGCCGTTTGGAGGAGGTCTCCCTATGGCTTGCCGCCTGGCAAGGCCGCCACCCACCGGCAACCGATAAGGTCGCGGTACGCGTGTTCGCCGGAAATCATGGCGTGGTTGCACAGGGTGTTTCGGCTTATCCGGCCGAAGTCACCGCCCAAATGGTCGGCAACTTTGAGGCCGGCGGCGCTGCGGTGAACCAGCTTTGCACCCAGGCCGGCGCCGAATTACAGGTCATCGCTCTAGACCTTGATACGCCCACCGCCGACTTCACTATGCAACCAGCTATGGATGAGGCGGAATTTCTGGACGCATTTGGCCGTGGCATGGCCGCCGTGCCCGAGGATGCTGATCTCCTGTGTGTCGGTGAAATGGGGATCGGCAATACCACCAGCGCCGCGGCCCTCTGCATGGGGCTCTACGGCGGCGACGCCAAGGACTGGACCGGACCCGGCACGGGGGTCACCGAGCTCGCGTTTGAGACCAAGATGAGGGTGGTCGACGATGCCGTCCGCCACCACGCGCCGCATTTGATCGACGGTATGAAGGCCCTGCAGTGCTTGGGTGGACGCGAGTTATCGGCCATGGCGGGCGCGATCATCGCGGCCCGGCTGAATCGAGTGCCTGTACTACTGGACGGGTTCATGGCAGGGGCCGCAGCCGGAGCTCTGAAGTTTGCGTCAACGGATGCTCTCGATCATTGCCTCACGGCACATGTCTCGGCCGAGCCAGGTCATCGTATTCTCCTGGAGAAGCTGGCTATGTCGCCATTGCTAAATCTGAATATGCGGCTCGGCGAAGCGTCGGGCGCGACGTTGGCCGTTAATATCGTC
>CAJWVP010000077.1 GCA_913048145.1 uncultured Rhodospirillaceae bacterium | reverse complement strand
GTTGACCCGGTAAACAGCGGCCAGCTTCACTCCCATGCCAGAGTTGACTACGCCCGGTACGGTCGTGCCCGGGGACGACGAGGGAGTCGCCCGGCGAGGCTGGTGCTTGTAGAGGAGATCGTTGAATTCCACGCGGCGTTTCTGGTAGCCGAAGGTGTTCATGTTCGCCAGGTTGTTGGCGACCACCTCGGTGCGCCGTTGCTGGGCCATCATGCCCGTCGCAGAAATGTTGAGCGCTTGCATCGTTTTGTTTCCACTTTTCCCGTTCTAATCCCGAACCCCGCGACATTTTCGCCGTCAATGGCCCGGTCGAGAAACGAAATGCAGCATACATGCCAATATTTATAATAATATTTTCAATAACTTACATATTATTATGGATGGTTTTTCGGCTAACTGGGCAGGTTTTGCCGAGCAAGATGCCCCCCAGACACGTCGATCATCCAACCACACTAAAGCGGAAGCCATGCTCACCGTCCAGTCATCCTATGTTGGTAGCAACCAGTTGGTCAAAGGGGGGATGGAAATCATTGGTGCGGCCCTTTCTTGTTCTAAATGTTATCGCGACCGTGCGGCGGAGCCACCAACAAATCCAGTAGGGTCGTCTATATCAGCGCCCTTCTTTCCACCATGCACACATGAGCAACAGTAGGATGCAGATCATGAACAAGGCCGGCGGCACCAGTGGAAACTCGCTGACGCCGGTGACAACGTATGCCTTATTATCGATTAAACCCAGCCATCCTTTCCCGGATCGATCCCGGTTACGGCGCACCTTACGGAAATCAGGAAGGCCATCGCGGATCCACTGGATGCCGCCACCAGTGGCGTCGGCCAATGGGGCTAGAAATTCGGGCGTCGCCCGAAGATCGGCGAATTCTATAGGGTTCAGGGAGCCGGCCGCGGCAAGAGCCTCACGCTCGCCATCGCTGACCCGGTATAGTCCCGTTTTGGAAGCCTGTACGACTAATTCGGCAACGCCCGTCTTGGACGTGGTCACAGGATACGTTTCCACCACCCCCGTCGGCGTCGTGACGGTGATCGTGGCAGGCGCGTCACGCAGACTTCGGCGAACAATATGCAACTTCCCCTCGCGAACCTCGGCACGGAGCCGTTCTTCCTCCAGGTCCGGTTCCTTCATCAACCAATGCGCCAGGCGGCGCATCAGTTCAGCATGCGGGCCGCCGCCCTCGAAACCCCGCGCCCAGAGCCAGATGTGATCGCTGAGCATGGTCGCCACGCGCCCCTCGCCCGTACGGTCCAGAACCAAAAGCGGTCGACTACCGGGGCCCTGCATGAGCGTGTGGCCGGTACGGGATGCCGTTTCGATCTGGCGGAACCAGCGGCCCCATTCGCCCGTTCCCCGGTTCGCCCGGGACGCCCGCGCCTTCGGCAGTGCAGCGGTGACTGGATGGCGGTCGCCGACCTCCGTAACCTTGGGGCGAAACCCAGTTTCCACCACGTTGCCCGTGGGCGCAGCCGGCAGGACTTCGCCGAGGGGAGTGTTGAACAGGCTACGTTCATTCGCGAACTCGGGTCCCACCGCCAACAGCAGAGCACCACCCTCGCGAACGTAGCTGATGATGTTACGCAGATAGGACGGCGGCAGGACGTCGCGAACCACATAGCGATCAAAAACCACCATGTCGAATTCCTTGAGCTTTACTTCGAACAGTTCCCGGGTTGGAAACGCGATCAACGCAATCTCGTTGAGCGGCGTAAAATCATCCTTCTCGGGCGGACGCAGGATCGTGAAATGCACAAGGTCAACGGCCGGATCGGATTTAAGAAGGTTCCGCCACACCCGCTCGCCAGCGTGTGGTTGGCCAGAGACCAACAGCACCCGCAAGCGTTCACGCACCCCGTTGATGGTGATCAGGGCGCGGTTGTTGACCGTCGACAGTTCACCAGGCGTCGGCGCCACATCAAGGGTCAGGATCGTCGGCCCGGCATGCGTTACCGGGACGGTGAAGGCATCGGTCCGTCCGACCGCAATCTGCGCCGTCGCCAGAACCTTATCACCGTCCCGCAAGGCCACCCGGGCCAATTGGTCCAGGCCACCGCCAGTGGGCCCAACCTTATCCTCCACACGGTAGGTGATCGTTGCGTCCTTGCCGACCAGCCCGTACGCGGGCGCCTTTTCGATGACGAGCCGTCGGTCGATCTCATCAGGTTGGCCGGTAAGCAGAAGGTGAATGGGCGAACCCGCTTCCTTCAAGCCGGCGATCAAATCCGGGTCGTGGATCTGGCCGTCCGACACCACGATCGCCCCGGCAACCCGCTTTTTCGGGATACTGCCCAGCGTCAGACGAAGCGCATTCAGCACCAGGCTACCTTCGCTATCGCCTTCTTCGAGGCCGGCTAAGGCGTCGGTGATATCGACCTTGCGAAACTCCACATCATCCAACTTCTCGAGCCGGCGGCGGATGTGGCTAACGGCCCTATCCGTTTGCGCCGATCGATTCCCAACCTCCTGGCTGGCGGTTCGATCGACAATCACGGCAACGACGTCCGACTGGGGCTCGCGTTCCTCATCTATGATCTTGGGATTGAGTAGCATGACTGTGATAGCCAAGGTCGCCAAAATCCGCCACAAGGCGCCCGGACCGGACCGCAGCACGATGATCGCGCTTAGCACCAAGCCCGTCCACGCAAACACAATGATGAACGCCATGGGCAGGAAGGGGGATAGTTCCACGACGCCGGTCATTGGCCAAGCCTCTGGATAATCGCCGGCATGTGGACTTGGTCCGCCTTGTAATTTCCAGTCAGGGTGTACATGACCAGGTTGACGCCGAACCGATACGCGATTTCGCGCTGGCGTTCACCGCCGGGCACGACGGGGAATAGCGGACGTTGCTGATCGTCGACGGCCCAGGCGCCGGCCCAATCATGGCTGCCGGCGATAACGGGAGAGACCCCATCGTTGATGCGCTCGCCGGCCTTCTCGACCCAAAGCGTGCCGCCCGTCCAGCGGCCAGGAAATTCCCTCAACAGGTAAAATGATTTGGTCAGCACATGGTTGCGCGAGACTGGCACCAACTGCGGTATCTCCAACTCCCCCGACAACCGGGCCAAGGTACCACTGGACGTATCGGAGGCCTGATCGCGGGTGTCGAACAGGATCGTGCCGCCGTTACGTTGATACTCTACCACCCGCGCCGCCGCTCCCTGCGGCAAGTTGTACCCCGGGACCACCGGCCAATAGAGCAGCGGGAAGAAGGAAAGATCATCCACCGCTGGATTGATCCCCTGGGGCGATCCGAGTTCCGCCGCCGTACGCCGCCAAAGGATCAAATTGAGACCGGCCAGGCCTGCCTCGCTAATCCTATCGATCCGGCGATCTCCAGTGATCACGAAGGCCATACGGGTCTTAATACTGTTCTTCTTTGCGAACTCATCTTCGGCCATTACTGGGCGGGGCGCTAATCCCATGACCAGAAGAATCGCAGCGGTCCGCAGGATCAGCGCCCCCAGCAGACCGCGCACCCACATACTCACTAATAAATCCAAGAGAAACAGCACAGCCGCCGCACCGAACAGCCAGGGCTTCAGGTCCGCCGCGCGTGATCTTACGTAGCCGCGCGACTTTACACCGTCAGGCAAGCTCCCGGCAGCGATCAAATCCGGCAGGCTCTGAGACAAGTTCAAGGCGCGCCGCGCCGCGGTGGTCCCATAGAACCCAGGCGGGTGCTGGGGCGAGACACCCGTCGTCGCGAAATCGGTGCCAGGAATGGCTATCGCGCCACCGGGCGGTTCACCCAAGCGCCCGAAGGCATCTAGGTTCGCGACGGGAGCGAGCGGCGCCATCCCGGCCTCGCCGACGACGCCTTGGGACAGGCGGACCAGCCGCTGCAACATCCCCACGTGGAGCCCCGAAAACGCTAGGTCGGACCATTCCGCGTTCGCCGTCGTATGAACCAGGACGACCCAACCCTGACCGCGTTTAGCAGCGGTCACCAGGGGCGTCCCGTCGCTTAGCCGCGCCCAGGTCTTATCAGCCAGGTCCAAGGACGGCTGAGCCAGAACCTGACGGCGAACCTCCACGTCCTCGGGCACCGACAGGCCGTAGAACGGGCTTGTTGCGGGGAACGGCGCCAGGCTTTCCGGTTTGCGCCAAGATAATGCTCCACCGATGGCGCGTCCGCCAGGGCGCAATTGGACCGGCAGCAACGGATCCGCCGTGCCGGCCTCTCGAGCTAGCCGGGGGCCGGCGAAGCGAAGTACCACGCCACCCTGATCAACCCAGGCTTGAATAGCCGTCAAGTCATCACCACCCAAGCGGCCGGGGTCTGCCATGATCAGAACCGCCAGACCGCGCTTGAACAGCTCGGCGACACTGCCCTTGCGCACCTCGGCGAAGGGACCGATCGCCTGTCCAAGGTAGTGGAGCGGGTCCAGCAATGGCTGCGGAGTCGCATCCCCCGTGAGGCTCAGCAGTCCAACGGGGCGACGACGCCAGCGTTCATCCGCCAAAACCACCCCCCCCACCGTCCGCGCGCCCAAGATTTCCAGCCGTGCCATTTTGTTGCGAAGCTCAGAAGGCAATTCCAGGCTTCCCGAAGCCGCTGCAGCGCCTGGCGGAAAGACCAGAGGCAAACGCCCCAGAACCTCGCCATCGTCAGCCAAGGCACGCACCTGAACGCCGCGGCTAACACTGGCTCGGACCCGGCGCACTTCCACCAATAAGGCGACGCCTTCTGTTTGCGGCGGCGTTAATACGATCGGCAGGCGGACCGCCGGATCGGAAAACACGGTCACTGGCCCCAGCTGCTGCAGACGTTTGGCCAGGCTCGCGGTCGCAGCCTCCGGCCGATCCGCGAACCCATCTTCCTCCAGCCCGTCGCTCAACCAGATCACGTCGCCGGCCTGTTGGTTTTTGACCGCATCGCTGCTCAACAAAGTTTCGAAAGCCCGGACCCGGTCCGTGCGCCAGGGTTTCGGCTGCAGGCCCTCAACCATGCGACGCGCCTCTCCGGCGCTTTGCATCTGCGGCAGTGCCCACACGGCGCCCTCCGCTACCGGCGCCGTGGTTATTACCACCATCGGTCGGCCATTCCGGTCGGCATGATCGAGGATATCGCGCATAGTCGCCTGGCGGGTGGACCAGCCATTGCTGGCCGACCAGCCGTCATCAATAACCAAATAAATCGGTCCGGCGCCCTCCAGTTCGGTGTCCGCGTTCCACAAGGGTCCGGCTGCGCCCAAGATGATTAACGCCGCCAAGCTCAGGCGCAGGAGCAGCAACCACGGCGGAATTCGGGCCGGGCTCTCGCGTTGCGATGTCAGACGCTGCAGCAAGACGATTGGCGGAAAAACGATGCGCCGGGGCGTGGGCGGATTGAGATGCAACAGCCACCAAATCACGGGCAGCACCGCCAGAGCGGCCAAGACCCAAGGCACCAGGAACGAGAGCCCGCCTACCGTCCACATGCTTAGGCCCTCACCGTATCCGAAAGTTGGAGATATAGCGCCATTAGCACCTGCTCCGGCGGCCGGTCCGTGCGATGGGTAATAACACTCCAACCGAACCGACGACACAGGTCACGCAAACCATCCCGATGGTGTCCCAACTCCGCTTGGTAGTCGTTTCGGAGCGATTCTACATGGGAAATGAGCACCTCCCCTTCTTGCTCAGGTCCGTCGAAGAGAACCCGTCCGAGGTAGGGGAGCCGTTCTTCCGCTGGATCTAAGACCTGGACCAGGTGACCACGCAGGCCACGATGCGCGAACCCGTCGATCACCTCGGCCACCTGATCCAGCGGCGATAGGAAGTCACCGAACATTACCACCCGCGCAAAGCGGGGCAGCAACTCGGGCTTGGGCAAGCTGTCGCTAGGTGTCTGTCCGCCTTCGATCATCGTCCACAGGCGGTTCAAGACGGCGCGCCCCGAAGCAGGGTTCATGCCCGTCCCCAGCAAGGCCACACGCTCACCGCCGCGCACCAGTAGCGATGTCAGGGCAAGGACCAGCAAATCTGCACGTTCACGCTTCATCTCAATGCCCAGACCGGACTGGAAGGCCATGGACGGCGATCCGTCCCGCCACAGCCAAACGCTTTGGGCCGCTTCCCATTCGGTCTCGCGCACATACACGGGATCCGACTTGGCCGATTGCCGCCAGTCGATCAGTTGCACAGAGTCCCCGAACTCATAGCGCCTGAACTGCCAGAAAGTCTCGCCCTGCCCAACCCGCCGTCGACCGTGCACCCCCTGGGATACGGTGGACGCAACGCGTTCCGCCGCAACCAAAAGCGGCGGGATTGATGTCGCCAGTTGCTCAGCCCGATTATGGGTGCCGCCCTGTTGATGTGCCGCCGTCCGCCAACGCGGTGACATGGCTTCTCCTTTCCCTAAGCCAATATTGTCCACCCGGCTGGCTTAGCCAATCCGTTCGCACAGGCCGTCGATAATCGACGCCAAGGTCACGCCTTCAGCGCGCGCCGCAAAGGTCAGCGCCATGCGGTGGCGGAGGATGGGATGAGCCAGAGCGATCACGTCATCGACGCTGGGCGCCAGCCGGCCTTCCATAATAGCGCGAGCGCGTACACCCAACATGAGCGCCTGGCTCGCCCGCGGGCCCGGACCCCAGGACACGTGTTCGCGGACGTTATCCAGATCGGAAGTTTCCGGCCGTCCAGCGCGGACCAGTGTAAGAATGGCCTCGGCCACCTTCTCACCAACAGGAACGCGGCGCACCAAGGCCTGGCTGGCGATTAGCTCGTCCGGGCCCATGACACGCTCGGGATCAGTCTCGTCGGCACCCGTTGTATTGACCAGAATGTCGCGTTCCGCGCTCAGGTCCGGATAGTCAACGTCAACCTGCATGAAGAATCGATCCAACTGAGCTTCCGGCAGCGGATAGGTGCCCTCCTGCTCCAACGGGTTTTGCGTTGCCAGCACATGAAAGGGCGACGGAAGGTTATGATATTCTCCGGCCACAGAGACGCGGTGTTCCTGCATGGCCTGAAGGAGCGCCGATTGGGTCCGTGGGCTGGCTCGGTTGATTTCATCAGCCATCAGCATCTGACAGAATACGGGACCACGAATGAAACGGAACGTCCGTCCACCGGCATCCGATCCCTCTAGAACTTCCGAGCCTAAGATATCCGCCGGCATAAGATCCGGCGTGAATTGCACCCGGCGGCAGTCCATGCCGACGACGGCGCCCAGGGTTTCGACCAACCGGGTCTTGCCGAGGCCCGGCACACCAATGAGCAAAAGGTGCCCTCCGGCCAACAAGGTGACCAGAGTTTCTTCAATGACGTTGTCTTGACCGTAGATGTGTTTGCCAATGGCCTCTCGGACAGCGGCCATATCACCGCCAAGCTTGTCTACGCCTTCCAGCATTGCCTTGGAATTGATTACCTCCGAGGTTTCATTATCCTGGTCTATTGTGTCAACGGTGGCATTCACGTGCGCGTCTCCTGGATCCGAAAAGGTATATTGGGACGATTATGACCAAAAATGGACCTGACCTCACCAATTTGTCGCAAGGCATTTCTCAACGTGTTCATGGCGCTGCAGAAATTCAAGTGCCAGTGGGGTTTTCGCCCACGTCCCGGCAACGGGTCTGCGGTGACATCGGGATGCACATCGACCGTCATGGTGCCTGGTATCATCAAGGCTCTCCGATCCTACGTAAAGAACTGGTGAAGATGTTTTCGACGATACTTCGGTGCGACGACGCCGGAAACCATTGGTTGATCACGCCGGTGGAAATCGCACCGGTACGGGTCGACGATGTTGCACATATAATTGTCGATCTGAAGATAGAAGGTGAAGGCGCGGAACAGACCATTCGGTTCGAGACCCTGGTGGAAACCGTATATACCCTGTCGCCGGATCATGCACTGCGGGTCGACGTGGATCCGGAAACAGCCGAGCCATCGCCCTATCTCCACCTGGACAACGGCCTTGAGGCACGAATCCACCGGGCCGTCTTCTACGACCTCGTCGACGCGGCAGTTGCAGAAACGGTTGATGGAGCGCATGTCTTGGGGGTATGGAGCGCTGGTGTCTTTCATGTGATCGGCGACGCGCCCGGAGAAGAATAGCTCCGCCACAAGAGCCGACATGACCGCAGGGGAGACGGCGTGGATAGAGACCTGATAATCAAACGCTTGCGCGGCCGCGAATCTAGGGAGGGTACGGACCGTGGCGACCATAATCTCAACCAGGGCTTGGACGACCATGACAAGCTGGTGCCGGCTGCCGTTCTGGTACCCCTTGTGGAACGCAAAGACGGCCTTACGGCGCTGCTTACCCAACGGACGAATCACCTAGCCCATCATCCCGGTCAGGTCAGCTTTCCCGGCGGTCACGTGGACCCCGGCGATGAGAGCCCCGAGGCGACTGCGCTCAGGGAAACGGAGGAAGAAGTCGGCCTACACCGGCGTCACATCGATGTCCTCGGCCGATTGGACCAGTACAGGGTGCGCACCGGGTTTTCCGTGACCCCGGTGGTTGGCCTAGTCACGCCCCCGTTCGACATCAAACCCGACGACTTCGAAGTGGCTGAGGTCTTCGAGGTGCCTCTGAAATTCCTCATGGATCCCAGCAACCACGAGCGTCACAGCCGCGACTATCGGGGTGAAAAACGGTACTTCTATGCCATGCCCTACAATGGCTATTATATTTGGGGCGCAACCGCAGGGATGCTAGTCAATCTTTATCAGGTCCTGACAGAGCCTTGAGGACGCCGGAGAGAGTTTCGAACTATGAGCCGCATTCTTCTCAACTACCTTCTGCCGCTGGTTTTGCCCCTGGCGATTTACCTGACCTACATGTGGTGGCAGCGACGGCACGCCGAAAAAAACAGCGAGGCCCCCCCTGTTGTCGAGCATTCCCACGTGTTCATCTCGGTGCTCATCGGGTTTGTCTTGATGGCCGGTTCCCTGACCTGGATCGCCGTGGTCTCCGGCGTGGCGCCCGGTGAGGGCGAATACCAATCCCCCCATTACCAGGACGGGAAGATTATCCCGCCTTCCTTCAAGTGACGACCACTGGCTCCCAGGTATCGCTGGTTACCAACGCCAGCACGACAACTGGTCAATTGCCAATCCAGGATTGGATATCGACGAAGGCCACGCGGACGGTCATCGCCGCGCTGGAAGCAAAAGGCACGTCGGTGCGTTTCATCGGCGGCTGCGTACGTGACGCCATCGCACACCGGCCTGTCACCGACATCGATATCGCAACCCCCGACCGTCCAGAAACGGTAATGGCGCTGCTAGAGGCCGACGGCATTAATGCAGTCCCCACCGGCCTAAAACACGGCACGGTCACCGCCATCATCGACAAGGCGCATTTTGAAATTACAACGCTGCGACGCGACTTGGAAACGGATGGCCGCCACGCCACCGTGGAGTTCACCGACGATTGGCTGGAGGACGCCAAGCGTCGAGATTTTACCATCAACGCGATGTCAGCCTCGCCCGATGGCGCGGTGTTCGACCCCTTTGACGGCATCTCCGATCTGGCGCACGGGCGGGTCCGCTTCATCGGCATCGCCCGCGACCGGGTGGAGGAGGATTACCTGCGCATTCTCCGTTTTTTCCGCTTCCACGGCCTGTTCGGCCACGGCGCCATGGACCAGAACGCCAAGGCTGCCTGCCGAGCCGGCGCCAAAAAACTGCAGACCATATCGAAGGAACGCATCCGTGATGAATTGCTGAAGATCCTCCTGGTCGCCAATCCCGCCGAGATTTGCGTCCATATGCGTAGCGATAAGGTCCTGGACCAAGTCCTTCCCGAAGCCAGCGACATCAACCACCTGCGTATTGTCAATTGGTTAGAAACGCGAGCCCTGAACGTCGACAAGGTGGAACCAGATGCTATTCGCCATTTGGCGGCGCTTCTAAATACGGATCGGGCCGGCGTCGACCGCGTGGCCGATCAGTTAAAACTCTCTAATGCCCAGCGCAAACGCCTCGTAGCGCTCAGCGCGCCGGATGAGAAGATCAACGCGAACATGGGTGATGCGGGTGAACAACGCGCCATCCGGCGCCTGGGCGGCGGCCGGGTCCGCGATCTGGCCCTGCTTGCATGGGCGGAGGAACTGACCGGTACGACCCGTCTGCCCCGCCAGCGCACAGAAGCCTACATTCGCCTGTTGGAGCGATGCGCGGCGTGGATACCCCCAGACTTCCCGATTTCCGGTACCGAC
>CAJWVP010000076.1 GCA_913048145.1 uncultured Rhodospirillaceae bacterium | reverse complement strand
AGACAGGTCACAATCGTCGCATCAACAGCACTGCCTCGCAATTCTCAAGGCCCGGAAGACGCCGTACTGCGTTGTCGATGGCATGGACCCGCGACAGAAGGCCCGAAGAGACGAACTCTTCTTAGTGAGCGGTAAGCGTGGGCATTATCCCCAATTTTTCCTCCTTACGTACGACGATGCCGGCAATGAGGCAGGTGCTATGTTCCTCGGAGGATTCGATCGCTTAAAGGATCTGAACGATACCGTTGATTTATCGGAAGATATACTCCAAGCCAACCCCGACTTTGAGACCTGGCATCGGCTGCTTGGAGAGTGCAAATGATAGACCTTACATGTAGTATATAATAATTACTTCTACATTTGAAGGACGTTCGGCCAGAGTCCTTCCCGAGAAACTTCCAATGACATGCCGACGCCGTCGGTTTGAATAAAGGAGACACAGCCAATGGCAGGGTCGTCCAAGCAATGCACGTTGATGTCGAAGAAATTCGGGTTCATCTGCTTGCGATGAAAAGTGTACAGGGTGCAACTGATGTAGAAATCATGTTATGCCGTTGGGGTGTTCCGCTCATAAAAGCTGAGGAATTCCTGATCTTTAATCGGTTGAAACTGCTCGTTATGGCCCGTTGTAATCCTGTGTGCTTCTCTCTACATAGTAAAAAACTAATCGCTGTTATCGACATCAATTCGATGATTATCTTCAAGTTTACTGAGCCGCAAGGGCGTAAGTATCGAAAGCTCGTTATACGAAGTTTCATCTCAAGAAAACTTGAAGGCCATTTGTCCAGACGACGCAAAATAATTTCCACTAAAGGCTCAGTTCGGAATTTATCAGGCGGATTACTGCTCCGCGGTTCGACGATTTTCTGTAGGCTTGCTACCTTGTGTGCGGTGCTCTGGATATAGCTGATCCAAGGGAACCGAACGTCCGTTAGATTGCACCATTCGGCAATGATATCGCCTGAGGTGACGGGGTTCAGTGACGCCGCAAGAATGCGCGATGATCGCAACCGCGTGTTCCATGTTCTCCTTGTAATGATATACGCGCTCCGCCTTGTCTATCGGGTCAAGTCCTCGCTGCAGCTTCGTGTTGTGCGTGGTGATCCCCGTGGGGCAGGTATTTTGATTGCATTGAAGGGCTTGGATGCAGCCTAGCGCGAACATGAACCCGCGCGCAGACACGCAGAAATCAGCCCCCATACATAGTGCCCAGGCGACATCTGCTGGTGTTACCAGCTTGCCGCTAGCGATCACCTTGATCCGGTCCTTTAGACCGTGTTTGTGCAAAATACCGACGACCATGGGTAGGCTCTCTTTGAGCGGGATACCCATGTAATCAGCCAACGATGCGGGAGCAGCGCCCGTTCCGCCATCGGCGGAATCGACGGTAATAAAATCCGGCGCGGTCTCGGTGCCGCGCTTGTTGATTTCAATGCACATTTCGTCCAGCCACTGGTAGGCACCAAGCACGGTTTTGAACCCAGTGGGCTTGCCCGTAACCTTGCGAATTCGGATCACGGTATCGAGGATATCATTGATGGTTTCCATCTCTGGATGGCGGTTTGGACTAATCGAGTCTTGGCCAATCGGTATGCCCCGGATGGCCGCAATTTCTGCCGTGATCTTGCCGCCTGGCAGCATACCGCCTTTTCCCGGTTTGGCGCCCTGACTGAGCTTGATCTCAAACATTCGAACCTGTTCATGGTCCGCAAGTTCACGAAGTTTGTCATCGGATAGGTTGCCAGCCTCATCTCGCACACCGTATTTTGCCGTGCCGATTTGAAAGACAATGTCGCAGCCACCCTCCAGATGGAAAGGCGATAGACCACCCTCACCGGTATTCATCCACGCACCCGCCTTGCGTGCGCCGTTCGATAGCGCGAGAACAGCGGGCTTTGAAATGGCGCCATAACTCATACCAGAGACATTAAAAATGGAATTTGTGCGATAAGGGTTCTTGCAGAAGGGGCCGATCTCAACCTCATCGGCCGCAGTGGCATCTTCATCCAACGTGGGGAAGGCGGTGTTGACGAAGAGGATAGTGCCGGTGGGGTTGAGGTCGCGGGTCGATCCAAAAGCGACCGTGTTATCAATATTTTTTGCCGACCGATAAACCCAGCTACGCTGGGCGCGGTTGAACGGCATTTCCTCGCGGTCCTGGGCAAAGAAGTACTGGCGGAAAAACTCGCCCAGGTGCTCAAAGAAATACCGGAACCGGCCGATGACGGGAAAGTTACGCCGCACCGCATGGGTCGTCTGGGTCACGTCGACGATATACATGGCAACAACAATGACCACGCCGAGCCCGAGGACCAAAATGAGAATGGAAATAAAAAAATTGCTTGCAGCGTCTACGAATGCCATGGCGTTGCTAATCATGAGCTTTAACTCCCCCTACCGCAGCACTGATAAGCACTACGAACTGTCACATTTCTAAATTAAGCATAGCTGGTTAATAAAACGAATCTAAATAGCGGCATATCCCAGAATTGTGTTATTCCATGCGCAGCTTCAGAGCGAGGGTTAAAAGCTCATTTGTCTTTCAGGCTCGCTTGGCGCGCGATTCAGGAAGATCTAATCCGACGCCTTCTAGGTGCCCAAAAAGGTCTTCAAGCTTTTTTAAGTCCTGGGGAGGTAAAGGCGGGCTGAGGATGGATGCGATGTTCGTACGGATATGATCGGTGACGCCGCTCCCGAACAAGATGATGTCGCTGCCGCGTTCATGGCGCGCGTACCTATAGGCCGCATCGATGACGCTTTTAGCGCCGCCCTCATGGTGGATCAGAAAATCCAGGGGTGCGTCCTTGTTTAGCCAGGCAGGCACCTTTCCGGCCGTGGTCAGCGCCGCCATGGTCTCCTCCAGGCGTCCTGGAATGGAAAAGATGGACCGCACAACGAACATCAATACTGTACCGATGCCGTTCTCCAAGGTGCCCGGGAAAGCATTCCGGCGTGCAACTTGATGCATCATGTGATATCCGACCATGATTACTTCCCATAGGGGGTCCCGGGATGCGCATTTTAGCATGACGCCGGCCGGGTCATTGGGAGGGCTCTCCGTAAGTCCCAGGTGGCAAATCTTACCCTTCTCTTTTTCACGCAGCAACGCCGGCGCGTATTCGTCCCGGGTCTGCTTGTATATATCCGGCGGGATGGCGTGAAACTGAAAGACATCCACGTAGTCCGTACCCAATTGGCGTAGTGAATTGTCTAGGCTGGCAACAACGTCGTTGACCGAGATCATTTTTCCACCTCTGCGCACCTGAGCCTTGGTGGCGACGTAAATCTGATCGCGCGGACTGCATTTTATAGCTTTGCCGACGATGGTTTCGGTCCCGTAGACAGCGGCGGTATCAAGGTAATTCACTCCCAAATCCATGGCCAAACGCACAAGGTCGACCGATTGGTTGGTCGACAACCCCTGCGCCATACCGAGGCGTGAGCCACCGCCGCAACCTAAACCAGCGACGCTAACCCGCATGCCTGTCTTGCCCAGTTTGGTATATTGCATGTCAGGGACGGTGTTCATGGCTTAGATGCCTTCTGGGTACATGGCTTTGTACTTGCGCATGCCGCGGAGCCATCGATCCGCATTGTCCGCCTTGCGCTTCATGTAGTCAGTGACCTTCGTATGCGGCAGGATCAGAAATTCCTCGGTATCCATGCTCGCGATCACGCAATCGGCTAAGTATTCTGCCGTGATCAAGCCGTCGACGCTGGCCGCGCCCTGGTCTCGACCCTCGGTCATCGATGTTTTTACCGCTTGTGGACAAAGTACGGAGACCTTCACGCCTCTGTCCCCATAGGCGATGGAGATCCACTCAGCGAAGGCGACTGCGGCATGCTTGGTAACCGTGTAGGTTGCTGAATTGACATGGCTCAGCAAGCCGGCTGCCGACGCCGTGTTTACCAAGTATCCATCGCCACGGATCGCCATCTTGGGTGCCAAGACGCGAGCGGCGTATACGTGCGCCATCAAGTGTAGATCCCAACACAGCTGCCACTCGTCGTTAGACGCTTGTTCTGTGCCGAGGCGGATAATGCCAGCATTGGAACAAAATACATCGATATCGCCATAGGTCTCCTCGGCCATGGCAATAAGTGCTTGGATATCAGTTTCCTGGGTCATATCGCCAATAAAGGCTTTGCCGCCGACCTCATCGGCGACGCCTCGCGCCGGGCCATCCTGAATGTCGGCGACGACAATACCTTTGGCGCCCTTGGCAGCGAACTGGCGAGCCAAGGCAGCTCCAATACCTCCCGCGGCGCCGGTGACAACACACACTTTGTTTTTCAACTTCATGTCATTCTCTTGAGTCTTACCCGACTGCGGCGGCTTACATCAGGAAAACACCTTTGCCAGTCGTCTGTTGATCGAACATTTGGTAGGCCTCTTTGGCCTGTTCGAGTTTGAATTCATGAGTGAAGAGAGCATCTACATCGATCTTGCGTTCGGAAACGAAGTCGGCGCAATCAGCCTGACCGTTTTTGGAGAACGTCCAAGACCCGATAAGCGTCACCTGACGACGCAGGAGATCGTTGGAGACATCTAGGTTCACATGGCCGCCTTCGCCCACGAAACAGGCGGAGCCCCAGGTGCGAACGCATTGCACAGCCTGCGCCCGGGCCTCGGAGTTGGAGCTGCAGTCAAGTGACTTGTGCGCGCCCTCGCCGTTAGTGAGATCCTTGATCGTCGACACCACGTCGTTGCTGAGCGGATCGATCACCTCATCGGCACCAAAATCCAGGGCTAGTTGCCGACGTTCTTCCGACACGTCGAGTGCGATAACCTTGGAGCCCATTTCCTTTGCGAGTTGGGTGCCGCTTAGACCCACTGGACCCTGACCGAAGATAACAATGGTCTCGTCGCCGGCCAGGTCCAGGCGTTTGAGCGCCCCATAGGCCGTACCTGTTCCGCACGAGATGGCGGCACCAGTCTTGAACGACAAGTCATCGGGTAGTTTCACCAATGTATGTGCCGGCACCTTCATGTATTTGGCGTGTGCACCGTGACCGGTGGCGCCGTAAACGATGATGCCGTCCAGACAGAGTTGCGACCATCCGCCCCGGCAATGCTTGCACACGCCGCAGCCGGAGTAGTGGTGGTCCATGACCCGGTCGCCGACTTTCGCCAGCGCTGGATCAACCCCTTCGCCAACTTCGGCGACAATGCCACAGGGTTCATGTCCGGCAATAATCGGCCCATCCAAATCGCCCAATCCCAATGACGACGCTCCGCCGACGGCGCGGTAGAACTTTAAGTCTGAGCCACACATGCCGGATGCTTTGATCTCCAGTACCACTTCACCCGGACCTGGGGTTGGGTCTGGAAAATCCATCAATTCGAGTTGACGATCACCGTGAAAAACCACCGCTTTCATGTTCTGCCTCTCTTATAGAATTTTATGTGGTTACGATGTTAAAGGCTGGGTGAGACAAGGAAAAACACTTAAGTTCTGACTCCATGACTGAAGAACAGTTTAATTCCTTTTGTTCCACGCTTCCGAACACGACATATGTGATCCAATGGGGCGGTTCTCATGTTTGGAAGATCGGCGGCAAGGTATTTGCTATCGCTAGTTGGAACAAAGGGAAATTGAGCGGGATTACTTTTAAAGTTTCCGACATTGCTTACGAAGTCTTGCGCGAGCAGCCCGGATTGAGGCCCGCACCCTATCTGGCGTCGCGTGGCATGAAATGGATACAGAATTACGACGAACCTGGGTTGTCGAAAGAGGGCCTGAAAGAGCACCTCCGAGAATCCTATAGATTGGTATCCTTGAAGCTGACGAAAACGCTACAAAGGGCATTGGGTCTCAATCAGGATTGAGACGCGCGCCCCTCAATCTCAAACAAAGGCCCATATTCGCGGGTTTCACGATACACCTCAGGCAGGGGCCGGCCCTCCTTAAGACCGAGCCAAAGCCGCAACATATGCCGCCGGTCTGCCAGGTCGGGGAAGTCCTCGAATGCATCGCGAGAATGTAAGATAGTGAAATTGCACGCCATCTGGATGTCGCCTGGCTTCATGTCGAAGTTCAGCTGGACGTCCGGATCAGTGCAGATTTCATCGATCAGGTCGAGGGCGCGGGTTTGTTCCTCACTTAGTGCGGGCACCTCCTCGAAGCGTTGCGCTGTGTCGATGTAGTGGCGCTTGTGCAGGACATTCATGCGTCCGGCGTGCTCGATGAATATCGGATGGACCTGGCATCTTGGCCGTCCTGGTAGCTGTTGGCCGCGAGCATCCACGTGGAATGGCGCCTGAACGACAGGCGCCAGTTCAGGCGCGCGTTTGATGATTTCATTGAACAGCGTTACTGCACTGACCATGCGGCTTGTCCCGCCCGACTTGGCGGCTCGGCGGCAGAGCAACATGACCATGTCGCCACCGTCCGTATGGAAGACTTGTTCAGAATTAGTCTCGTAAACCCGACGGTTCGGGTTCTCCTCCCAACCCCCTTCGCGCTTATCACGCACGTGATGGAGTAAGGATTGTGCCGCGTCTTGAATTTGGGGCCGGCCGACATATTGGCCCATGCCCCAAAGGGCCATAGCCGCATCATCTTCATCCATTTCCTGGACAGGAACGCCCTCGAGAAGGGTGAGGCCAAGACCGCGATCAACCTGCTCCGCGAGTTCTTTCAGTACTCGCGACAGGCGGGGCAGCGGAAAGTTGGAAGTATTGATTTCCCTGACGTCCCGGCCTCGATTTGCGGACACGGCAGATAGAAGCTCACTGGCCTCCTTATCCGACAGGTGTCTGCGCCAGTCGTCAGTAGTTTTTAATTTAGGCCCATACCAATAAGCCGAGCCTTTCATTTCGGTCGTTCTGATCTCTGTCATAACCCCATTATTTTCATGCCAAATCGAACAACGGACAAGTGGAGCCATTTCACAATGATAAAATGGCAAAATTTCGTAACTTCGGCCGCGACTAATGACATTCCCAAAAATGATGACGTTTATGGCGCCACGCCTGCCTTGGCACGTGGACCTAAACCAATGCGCAAGCGCTCTTCCGCCAGGGCAATATACTCACAAAGTATCGGTCGGGTATCCCGTGGATCGATGATCTCCTCGACCCCCAATGCCTCTGCAGTTCTAAACGGCGAGGCATAGGCCCGTAGCTCGGCCTCCAATTCCTGCTCGCGCGCCTTGGGGTCTTTCGCGGCGGCAATCTCTCGTCGGAATGCGGCCGCAACTCCACCCTCGAACGGAAGCGACCCCCATTCACCGCTTGGCCAAGCAAGTTTGAGATCGACGTCGTTTTTGTTGCTGGTTGCCATGCCTGCCATGCCATAACACTTGCGGATTATAAGGGTGATAGTTGGAACCTTGATTTGGCCCGCAGTGTATACGAGACGCATGCCTTCGCGCAGGGTGCCCTCCTCTTCCGCCTGTGGGCCCACCATGAAGCCCGGTACATCGACCAGAAATACAATTGGCAGATGAAATGTGTCACAAAGTTCCATGAAGTGGTTCTGCTTTCGGGCAGCGTCCGCATTCATGGCGCCCCCGTAAACCATCGGATTGTTCGCCACCAGTCCAACGGGCCGGCCGCCAAGACGTGCTAACATGGTGATGACTGCTCGACCATAGGTTGGCCTGATCTCGAAACTCGAACCTTTGTCGACAATCATCTGGATAAGTGCCTTCATGTCATAAGCTTGTCGGCGGTTCCCTGGCACAATACCGATTAGGCCTTCATCTCGGCGATTGACGGGATCGTCTGTTTTGAATGCCGCTGGCAACTGCCAGACGTTTTGCGGCATGAACGACAAGAAGCGTTTAACCTGCGCGAACGCATCATCTTCGGTTTCTGCGATATTATGAATAGAACCTGCCTTGTTGACAGCAATCGAAGCACCGCCGAGTTCCTCCTTGGATACCTCTTGGCCGAGTGAGCGTCGGACGACTGGGGGGCCGGCGGCAAAAATTTGGCTCGTACCCGCCACCATTACTGAAAAATGCGATAGGATCGCCCGCCCGGCAGGGCCTCCAGCCGCTGTGCCTAAGACCGCAGATACCACTGGAACTTCACCCAGCAATTGTACAGATCGCTCAAAACCATCGACGCCAGGTAAGGTGACAAATCCCCTCCGTTTGACCGACGAAACGGAACCGCCCGCACCATCGATAAGGTTGATCAACGGCATTTTGTAGTGATGCGCGAGATCCTCGATGTATCCGCCTTGACCGCCCTTGCGGCGTTGCGCGCTGAAACTGGTGCCGCCGCGTACGGTAAAATCCTCGCCGCCAATAGCGACCGATCGCGCGTCAATGCGCGCCATCCCTGCCACGTATGAAGCAGGTATCACATTCTTAAGTTTCAGGTCTTCATTGTATTCACCAGTTCCCGCAAAGGTGCCAATCTCGCGAAAACTCCCGTCATCAACGATCCGTTTAATGCGTTCGCGCACGGTAAGCCGCCCCGTTGCGTGCTGGCGCGCCACGTTTTCGGCCCCCCCCATTTCTTCAGCGAATGCGCGACGGCGATTGAGTTCGTCAATTTGGATTGCCCAGTAGTCGCCGCCGTTGTCGTATTCTGTCACGCTAAGTCATCCCTTGTTGCTTGTGATCAGTATTCGTCATTGATGTTTTTGGCGTTACCCGAGGCAACCACGCCGGCTTCGATAAGTGCATCGATTTCTGCATTCGATAATTGCAAATCCTGTTTAAGGATTTCGGATGTATCGGCGCCCGTGTCCCGTCCGATCCAGCGGACCTGACCTGGTGTCTCGCTGAGCCTAGGGACCACGCCAGCGACGGTCACGTTGCCGAGTACGTCATCGACGACGTCCACCAACATATCTCGGGCTTGATAATGTGGATCGGCAAAGATATCAGCTATGGTGTATATCCGCGCTGCGGGGACCTTGGCGGCTTCCAGTTGAGTCTCCAACGCAACGGCATCCATGGTGCGTGTCCAAGCGGCGACGGCGTCGTCGCATGCCACGACGTTTTCGGCTCTTGCGACAGCAGATGAAAATCGAGGGTCCGTGATCATGTCCTCGCGTTCCATGACCAAGGCGAGGCGCCGGAACACCGCATTCGACGCGGCTGTGATTGTTACAAAACCGTCATCCCGGGTGGGGTAAATGGAATTAGGAGCACTACCGGGTAGACGCGGTCCGGCGCGGCCGGCGATAATGCCGAGTTGCTGAAAGGCCGGTACGTGCGGTTCCATGAAGCTAAACGCACCTTCATAAAGCGCTGTGTCAACGATTTGGCCATGTCCAGTCCGTTGGCGTTCTAGAATTGCCATGACTGTTCCAAAAGCGCCGTAGGTGCCGGCAATATAATCTGTGAGCGGTGTCGCGGTACGTGGCGGCGGGCGATCAGGGTCACCGGTGATCTCACGTAATCCACTTGTGGCCTCGCAAACGACGCCGTAGCCGCCGCGATCGCTGTAGGGACCGTTCTGGCCGTAACCACTGATTCGAACCATGATCAAGCCCGGGTTGGCATTCGATAGGGTGTCGTAACCTAGTCCCCATCGTTCAAGGGTGCCGGGGCGAAAGTTTTCGACCACGATATCGGCCGTTTCACAGAGGCGACGCGTAAGCTTCCGACCGGCGTCGGTTCGTAAATCGATTGAGATGTTGCGCTTTCCGCGCTGGATTGAGGCATTGTAGAGAGAGCGTCCCTTGTGGCGATGTCCGAGGGAGCGAACGGCATCGCCCTCGGCCTGCTCAACCTTGATGACGTCGCATCCAAAATCAGCCAGAAGCCGCGCACAGAAGGGACCGGCGACTGTGGAGCCCAATTCAATCGCGCGGAGGCCTGTGAGTGGTCCGGCGCGCGGTGAAGAATGAGGAGCATCGGGCATCGGCTAGATCCTACAGTTATTCGTGGCCGGACGATTTCGGATATGCGACATAGCGGCGATTGTACCACACAAACAAGAATGCTGGAATTTAGCCCCTGTTTCAAACGCTTAGAGCATTGGTTCGGAAGGTTTTGTGTCAATCCGATGGATGTTTGAAGCGAATATGAAACAAAACATAATTCGGTTTGTATTTCTTGACACAAAATCCCAAATTTCGGTCGCAGCGATGAGACGCGCGGCGTTGGGGCTAGTCAACGTGTTCACAATCGACCATCGATTGTTGGCTGATGGAGCGAAACTAGAAAAACTTTCTATATTCTGCCGGTCAACCACGGGAACTGGGTTATATTTTGTCACACACGGGCGCCCCAAGGACTGGAGAGATTTGCTTTATCA
>CAJWVP010000075.1 GCA_913048145.1 uncultured Rhodospirillaceae bacterium | reverse complement strand
GCCTACATTCGCCTGTTGGAGAGATGCGCGGCGTGGATACCCCCAGACTTCCCGATTTCCGGTACCGACGTGCTGACGTTGGGATTGCGGCCAGGTCCCATGGTCGGGACCATCTTGGGCCGCGTCGAAGCCTGGTGGGAAAACACCGGTTATGAAGCCAGCCGCCAGGAATGCCTCGACCGTCTGATACGGGTCGCCAGGGAGACAGAGGGAGATCACCGGTGAGTAAAGAACTGCGCATGTGTTTTGTTGGCGACAGCTTGCTGTTGGGCACCAACGACGACAACTACCTGGGATGACCCGGCCGTCTGTGCCGACGGGAGCGCGAAGCGGGTCATGACATCAGCCTATATAACCTCGGCATCCGGGCCGACACATCCGAAAAGATCGCCGCGCGTTGGCGCCATGAATGCCAGGTTCGGTTGCCTGAAACGTCGCCCGGTGCCCTGGTGTTATCATTCGGCGCCAATGACTGTGCAGATCTGGAGGGGTTCGGCCCGCGTGAACCGCTGGAACGGTCCATAACTGTGGCCCGCGGCATGCTGGTGTCGGCGGCCGCATGGAAACCAACGCTTTGGATCGGCCCTCCACCAGTAGATGATTCGCGCCAACTCTTCCGCGCCGTCCGTCGTATACCACTTCCCATCCAACCGCATCGACGAGTTAAGCGGAGCCTATGCCGAGGTAGCCGCCCGTCTGGACATCCCCTACTTCGACCTCTACCGCCATCTCATTAATGATCCTGCCTGGCCAGGTAAGTATGAGAAAAACGATGGCGTGCACCCGATCGAGGCTGGTTACGACAGTGTCGGGGAACATATCTTCAAATGGGGGCGCCTGGCAGCCCCGGTTCGACTGACGCCCCGAACGATGATCTAAGCGAAGCTCAAGAGCGTCCGGATTTCAAGGCTCTCGCGCGGCGGCGTGTCGACGGGCACGCTCGGGTCTTCGAAGGCGCCGTGAGCCGTGTAGCGGGCACGGCCGTCGTGTGCGCTGTCGAAGCACTTCAGCAGCAACACCTCGTCACGGTTCATGTTCGGGAAATAACTCCAGCGCTGGTTGGTATTTCCAGCGATCTGATAAATCTCTCCCAACCGGTCTGAATACACCATGTCCGTGGCAACAAAATCATCTGCGGCCATGGTACGCGCATCGGCCACGGCCAATGGCAGGCGCTGCACGTCAGGGCCGATGGACCGCCAGACATTGACCAGGGCGAAACGGCCTGAGAGGAATTTCTCCGCCCGGTCCGCAGCCAAAAGATCAGTGATACGCTGCGGGCCCGACTTCTCCGTATAGTCGTTGTGCACGATAGGCACAGGGCCGCGGGTGTCGTTGGCGTTGCGCTTATCCGCATCCTGAACACGCAGCGTGTGGTCAAAGATATGGACGTCCGTAGCGCCGGCGTTTTCTTTAAGAAAGCGGATAATTTCCGGGTAATGGACGACCGCAATCTGATCCTTGTCATAAAAATTGCTGACGCTGGAAATGTGCTCGACCAGTTCAAAGCCCTCCCGCTCCAGGGCCGGAGCCGGATCGGCAAGGCGACCGTTATGGATGGTTACCGGCTCATCACGGAAAATACCGGTGCGCCGGTTTTCTTGGGTGTAGTCGTCGGCCATAAGCACCTTTGGCTTCTCGTCGTCGGGAACGAAGAAATGCAAAGTCGTCGTGACGTGGGTGAGCGCCTCGTGGTGCAGCGCAGAAGCATCGGGGGCCATTACAAATCTCCTCGGCAAATGCGAACCGCCAGTGTATCTAATCTCTTTTCCATTCCGTCATCAAGAGAGTGGTTTAATCAACGCCTCTGAATTTCAATTAACATAATACGTTTTGGCCTAGCCTTGGGCGAGAAGATAGATGGCAACGCCCGCGAGCACCATGGCTTCCGCTTTCCGGCGCGTGAACAATTCCATTCCCATGGCGGCGGACAGGGTCAGAGCAACGACGAAGCTGAGATTAGCGATGGGCACCACTGTGCTTACGTCACCCCTGGCAATCGCGGAGATGAGAAAATTGGCCGTCATGCACAACAATATTCCTGAGATCGCGCCATAGGCAATCTTCGGCGCTGTCAACCGGACGTTGTCCTCACGCCAGATTGCATAAATGAGACCAGCGGGTATCCATGACATGGCGTAAATGAGTAGCGTTGTATCTGTATGGGCACCAGCAACCAAGCCGAGCTTTGCGACGATGGCGAAGATGGCGCGCAGGGTCGATGCCATTACCGCCATCCAGATAAAGAGCGCCAATCCGCCCTGCAAAATCTGATTGGCCTTGCGGTCATAGAGCATCCAGACGGCGGCGACCGCCGTTATCACGCCGAAGGCCTTCCACGCACTCATGGGTTCCGCCAAAATGACCAACGATAGAACCACTACGGCGACTGTGTTCAGTCTATAAATAGTGGACCCGAGGCTGACATTTAGATGGGTCAAACTCTCAATCAGCACAAGATTAGCCAAGGCTAGGATAATGCCCGCAACCGCACCGTAGCTGAGGGTCACCGCGTCAAAGACCAGGGCGATGTTCTGGGACACGAAATAGGTGCTTTGCAGGCCCGTCCAGGCCACGCCGCACATGGCAAGGTAAACGCCGCGCGATCTGACTTTTCTGGAGTATCGCTTAAATGAAACGTCCAAACATCCGGCGGCAACGAGGCTGAAAAGTGCGAGGGTAATGGCCGACGTCATCAAATTTCCCGACAAATGCTAGATCTGGGCGCTTACGTAGTCGGCAAGCTTACCGACAATCCGGTTTCCGACCTCGGCCTGGCTCAACAACCGGTCATAGAATTCGTGTTCATCGTCAGCTCGCTTCCAGATCAGGCCGATGCCCCGGAGCGTCTTTTCCATCACCTCAACGGGACCCGGCCAACCGCCGTCGATCATGGCGGCGTCCAGATCGACCAGGGCGCGGTTCGGGTCGATGTAGGTACGGGGAAACTGGCAGGCTAGGAACCACGCGTCGTGCCCCGGGGTACGATTGAATAACTTATCTGCGAAGGCGTCCTCGCCCCACTGGATCTTATCGCGGGGGCAGACGTACGCGAAATCGTCGGGGTACACATGGCCGCTATGGGGCGAGTCAAACTTCAACGGCAAAGCATCGCCTTCCGGATCTTAGCTCTAAAGAACATCGTGAACATCCACGGCCGGAGTAGGCATAGACTTTCCTCGATAAGTCAGGGTTTTGTTGTTTCATTCCTAGCCCAGCGCGAGCACCAAACCTTGGAAATACCTGGCTCTTTCTCTACTTTCTTGCTCTAAAACCCTTAGTGCGGAGCCCAGTTTAATGTTCGACCTTGATCAATTCATCGCGGAATGCGAAGAGGCCGTGAAAGAGACTGACAGCCACATGGCGGTGAAGGAACTGGTCGGGCGCGCCATCTCAAACCCAGACGACGTCCTCAAGGGGCTGGGCGAACCGTCCGAAGCCGGCGTCAACAAGCTGTTCGTTTCCGATAATTTGACAATCCTCAACCTTGTTTGGGGCCCGATGATGACCCTGAAACCCCACGACCATAAGATGTGGGCTGTGATCGGCATCTACACCGGCCGCGAGGACAATATTTTCTGGCGCAAGATCAAGGACGATTCGCAAAATAGGATCGAAGCCGCTGGCGCGGAAGCCATTGGCGCCGGCGACGTGGCCCCCTTGGGCAAGGACATCGTCCATTCCGTCACCAACCCGATCCCACGCCTGACCGGAGCGCTGCACGTCTACGGGGGCGACTTCTTCGGCCCGGGCCGCAGCGAATGGGATGCGGAAACTCTGACCGAACAGCCGTATGATATGGAAGGCAACATCCAACTGTTCGCGGACTCAAATGCTCGGCTTACCCCCGCCTAGTCCGCTGGGACGGGCTAACCCACAGCGGCTTTATCTGAGGGTCATCAGGAAATCCGAGAGTACGGCGTTGTAGGCGTCCGCGTCCTCCATGTAAGGCGCATGGGCGACGCCAGGTAAGTAATGGGTCTGGAGGACGGGCACGGTCTCGGGAACGGCGGCAATCATCTCTTCAGTAAAGTCCTTGGTCACCGTCTGATCAATGTCCCCGGCTAGTACCAGAACGGGCATGGACAGGCCAGCGAACGCCGGTTCGTTATCCGCTTCGGAGATCACCCGCGCGGCGGCCTCCAGCCCATCCCTCCGGGTCTCGGCAGCGATTCCGGCAAAGTGCTCAAGGATCGCCGGATCGCAGTCCGGCGCGGTCATGCTCTTGGCCCGAGCGCGGCCGTATTCCATGGGCGCCAATTCATCCAACTGCGTCAAGCGGGCCAGGTATTTTTCGCCCAGCGGCGCACCCTTGGTCTGTTTGCGCCCCAACATGGTGCACGACAAAATTAAGCCCCGCACCCGGTCCGCGTAGCGTCCGGCCGCATTCCCGGCGACGATACCGCCCATAGAGTGGCCAAGCAGGATGAACCGGTCAATACCGAGCGCCACCGTAAACGCCGTCAGGGTATCGGCGTAGGCCTCGATTTCCGTCGCGACCAGGTTCGATTCCCCATACCCGGGTGCGTCCCATGCGGTGATCCGGAATTGGTCTGCAAAGGCCTCGAACTGGCGCTCCCAGGTCCGGGCGTTGCCGGCCAGACCATGCAACAGGACAAGGTCAGGGCCGGCACCGGCCTGACGATAGGAGATGCGGACGCCATCCACGTCGACATATTGACGCACGGGCAGGCCCATCAACTGCGGACCAGCCCCATTTTTCGCGCCACCGCCCAACCCCACGGCCGCGGCAAGCTCTCCGCATTGCAGATCCGGGTATTCAACGCACTCTTCAGGTCGTCTTTGGAAAAGCTGAAGCCCTGCATCTCTGCATGGTGGACGATGAAGTCGGGTTCGGGATCCTTCATGGCCGGATCCTGGGACGGGCCCTGCCCGTCCCAGTGGCTGATGAAGGCGTTAACATTTTCAATGCTCATGACCGAATTATACGCTGGTTTATCAGCTCCGCAAACGGCTTAGAAATTTTCCACCCAGGGGCGAAGCTCCACCTCCCAGGTCCAGGCCGTCCGGTGCTGGTCATAGATATGCATATAGGTATCGGCGATGGCGTCAGGATGCAGCAGGCCGTCGTTACCGCGCATCTCGGCACGGGGATCGTCGTCCTTCTCGATACCGCCGTCGATGACGAAGTGCGCCACATGGATGTTCTGGGGTGCGAGCTCGCGGGCCATACTCTGGGCCAACCCTCGCAGCCCAAACTTGCCCATGGCAAACGGCGCCGACTGCTTGTAACCCTTCACGCTGGCCGACGCACCGGTGAAGAATATGGCACCTCCGCCCGCGACAGTCATGCGTTTCACTGCCTCCAGGCCCACCAAAAAGCCACCATAGCAGGAAATCATCAACGTTTTACGGACTTCCTCCACGTCAAGTTCGATGAACGGCGCGCGCTGGCGGTAGCTGGGGTTGTAGAGGACGAGGTTGGGGGTGCCAGTGGCCACATCCAACTGGGCAAACAGATCGGCGACGGAGACTGGGTCGCTGGCGTCGCAGACGAAGCTAGTAGCACCGATCTCCGACACCAGGTCCGAGAGTTTTGCCGTATCCCGGGCAGCCAGTGCCACGGTCATACCGCGCTCGGCACACTTCCGCGCCACCGAAGCGCTCAGGCCCTGCCCAGCACCGACGATCAAGGCGGATTGTTCTGTCATATTCAACCTCACTAATTCATGTTTATGTCAAGTCGGCAGACTAACACGGTGACCGTGACCCAAGATACTTGGGTTGGAAATAATCAAGTGCCAGAAATTCTTAGACATGGACCTGTGCGCTGCCATCCTGTTTTAGCCATCCACCGCGGCGTATGTCACCTTCGTCCTGGTCACGCCGCCGAACACTATAAAACGGCCGTACGTTTCTTCGCGGCTATCATCGCGGCACATGCGTTTCGCCTCCTCCGGGGACGCGGCGTCCGACAGGGCCCGGATCTGCTGGAGCCCCTGCTACAGGACAAAATCCTCGCTACCGTATACGCCGGACATGCTTTGCCTCTCGCGGCAGTCAAACACATCTCGATGGAGTTTAGCCCTTGCCCCGCCACGGGATGGTCTTATCAATGACCCAGCGCATGATCAGGTCGAACAGCAAACCCAACATGCCCATGATCAGAATCGTCACCCAAATGAGTTCATAATCCGACACGGTGCGCGCAATGTTCTCAATAAACCCGATCCCCGTCGTGCCGGCCAGGATCTCCGCCGCCACTAAGGTGCCCCAGCACACACCGATGGCAATGCGCACGCCGGTAAGGATCTCGGGAAGTGCATTGGGCAGGATCACGTTCCACATGATCTGCCGGTCAGACGCCCCCAGCGAGTGCGAGGCCCGGATCTTTGAAAGTTGCGTTCCCGACGCCCCAGTCCGGGCTGAGATAACCATGATCGCGAACGCCACCATAAATAACAAAAAAACCTTCCCGTCGTCGGTGATCCCGAAAATAGTCAGGATCAGAGGCGCCCAGGCCAACGGCGGCACGGGGCGGTAAAGCTCAATCAACGGATCGAAGAACGATTTAAAGAACCGGGAAACCCCCATGAATAGCCCTAGGGGCACACCAAGAAAGATGCCCAGCCCCATAGCGACCAGGACCCGGAACACGGAATCCCACAAGTGCCCGTCCAGCGCTGGGATCGATCCCAAATATAAGTCACCGCGCGCGAAATTGAGCAGCCTATCTTTGAAGTTGGGCGAAATCGTCCCGTCTGTTCCGTGCCGCGTGTATTCGCCAGGCCATAGGTCGGCGATCCAGTCCGGCGTGAAGAAATCGACAAGGTCGGCGACCGGTAGCCACTTCCACCATAAAAGCGGCACGCCCTTGTACCCGCCACCGCCTTCGATATCCGGGTTCGCCAGTTTGAAGAACGTAGCGATCACGTCCATCGGCTTTGGTAACCATCGGGCGGAACCCTGTTCTGTGCATTGGGTCCGCGATTTGACCACGCCGATGCCGGGGAAAAAAATTGCCTCTATTGTGCCGAGGCTGCCGCGAGCATGATCCCGGGCCGCATCCAATCCGGCAATGGCGCCATTGACACCATCCAGGGAATTGGCAGGAAAAATGGTACCGTCATCCAGACGTCGGAAAATACGCTCCACGGCCTTTACATAGGCGACGCGATCAGCATCGGTCTTCTTATCGAACTTGCCAGAGGCGTTAACCTTCTTGAACTTGGCAATCCGCGCTTTGACGTCGGCTATGATAGTCACGTTGGCCGGCGGATGATTTCGGATTTTCCGGAACAGGGTCGCCACCTCGCGCGCTTTGGTAGCGACGCCATCAAAAAGCATGCCGCGTGCGGTAATTGGCAAAATGGGGATTTCCACGTGGGTCGTGCCCCACTTGGGTTGGGCTAGGGCTTTAGCCGTCGGCGAAAACCCTTCGAATCCGCCCCGAAGTTCCATGCTGAGCGCATTTAACTGGAAGACGATTTGATCGAGTTTTTTAGTCGCCTCCCGGCTGAGGTTCTTCGGATTCGAGGAATTGACGATGAGACTTCGTACATTGCTGGTCAAAGCCTTCAATTTCGCCTGCTCCGGACTGGTAAAAGCGCCTGTCGGTAATTCCGCTTCAACAGTATCCAACTGGTCGGAATTGCGCGCCACCAGAAGGGTGGATTTGTAATAGCGCGAGCCGATTGGGAGGGCCGCCTTGATGGGCGAGACCACTTCTTCCAGCTTGGCCACTTGGCACATCTCGTTGGCGGCCGTCGGAAAGTAGGCGCGTCCAATGCCCCAGGAGAAGTAGAACCAGATCAACATCAGGGTCGCGACCCCGGAGAGGGCCCAATACCAGCCGCCGCGGGTCCGCTGGGGATCACCGAAAACCTCATCCTTGGCCGTCAGCACGGCCTGCTTGCGTCCCAAGACGATAGACCAGATGAACATCGCCACCAGGAGGAGGACGATGACAGCCGCGAACCCGGCGCGATTATCCGAAAGCCACTCAACCACGACCCATGATCTCCTCTTCCATATCCCAAATCATGGTCAGGATTTCTTCGCGGACCTCGTTGAATTCCTTGTCCTGCTTAACCTCGCGAAGGGTTTCGGACAGGCCGCGCTCGGCGAATGGCAGATTGTATTCCTTGTGAATTCGGCCGGGTCGGGGCGCCATGACGAACAGGCGTTCGCCCAACAACAGGGCTTCTTCAACCGAGTGGGTGATGATGATGATTGTCTTGCCGGTTTCTTTCCAGAGCTCCAGCACCAGCGATTGCATTTTCTCACGGGTCAGCGCATCGAGGGCGCCGAGAGGTTCGTCCATCAGAATCAAGTCCGGGTCGTTGACCAGGCACCGGGCTAACGCCACACGCTGCTGCATGCCGCCGGACAATTGATAGGTCGGAGTATCACCAAAACCCTGCAAGCCGACGATATCGAGCCATTTCTCGACAAGCTGACGGCTGTGCGCGGGGTCTGTGCTCTTCATGCGCAAGCCGAAGTCCACGTTCTTCGAAACGGGCAGCCATTCGAACAGGGCACCCTGCTGGAACACCATGCCGCGCTCCAGGCCAGGCCCATCGATCACCCGTCCACCCAGGGACGCGGTGCCCGACGTAGGGTTCAGGAACCCGGCGATCAAGTTCAAGAGCGTCGTCTTACCGCAACCGGACGGCCCCAAAACGGACAACAGTTCACCCTTCTGAAGGGTAAAATTGATGTTCTTCAACGCCTCCACCACTGCACCTGTCTGCGGATTGGTGAAGGCCATGTTCAAGTCTTCACACACCAGATCAGCCATGAAGCCCCCCGTCATATGATGGCGGAGACAATGTGCGAAGGCCGCCGCATGACAGCGGCCTTCCCCACATCCAAAAAGTTCCCGTTACTTCAGGAACGAGCCATCAAGTGTCTTGGCGATTTTCGAGCCATCTGAGTCGCCCGAGAACACCAAGCCCAACGACGACGCGGCCGATGCCGCAATGCCGCCTTTGTTGAAGTACTGCTCAAGCTGCTCCTTGGCGCTCGGGAAGATAAAATCGGCCATCTGCTTCTTGGTGGTCGGCACCTTCATCCCCGCGTCCTTCGCCACCTTGGCGATCTGCGCGTCGGTGGCCTTCCAGGCGACGTTTGCTTCTTCCGTCACTTCGAGGAAGGTCTTCACCAACTCAGGATTCTCCGTGGCGAACTTCTCCGTTACCGAGATCACGTCAAAGGAGCCGATGCCGGCATCCATCTTCTGCTGCTTGGTCATGATGGGCGTGCCTACTTCACCGGCTGCCTTGGACGAGGCGCCACCGAAGATGCAGGCCATGTCCACCAGGCCATCAGTGAGGGATTGGGCGCCATCCGGCGGCGCCTGATCGACGATCTTCATCGTCGACGTGTCCACCTTCAGATGGGCCATGTAGCGACGGAACGCGTAGTCGGCCATCGTGTTCAAGGGCACCGCCACAGTCTTGCCTTCCAGTTCCGACGCGTTCGAGGCGTCAATTCCAGATCCGTTTTTCACGAAGCAGTCGTTAGCTTCATAGACAACGGCGATGCCGACCATTTTCAACGGTGCACCCTGCTGGATCGCCGTCACGAAGGGCGCGAGGCCCTGCGAGTAAGAGATGTCAATGTCGCCCGATAGCATGGCCTCGGTCATGGCAACGCCGGTCTTGAAGTCCGTCCAATTGACGCCCACGCCCATGGCTTTGTCGTAGGTCTTGTCGACCTTAGCGATCTGGTTGGGCGTCGCCCATTCAAGGAAAAAGGCAACGTTCACCTTGTCTGCCGCCTGGGCCGATACGGACATGGCAAATACCATGGCGCCGGCCGAGGCCATCAGCGCCCGTTTCATAATGAGTCTCATAATTCACTCCCTATCTGTACGATCTATTAGCTATACATCTGTCTTAGCAATGCGTCTTTCGACGATGGCCCTGTTCCCGGCTCTTCCTGCTAAGGCCTGAGATTAGGTTCGACATTCCTGCAGGCGGCGTCAAGGTCGCATCACCACTGGCCCAGGCGAAGTCGGGAAACTCAGGCACCCTGAACTGGAGAGAGAAAACGCAAATGCGTTTTACAAAGACCGTTCACCGCGCATCAGTTGCGTGCTTAAGGCCTCGCATCGGAATAGCCGAGCGTTTGTAGGGCTAGGTCAATCTCTTCCAAAATCACCGGGTCATCGATAGTCGCCGGGATTTTCCATTCCTTGTTGTCGGCAATGGCCTGCATGGTCCCGCGCAGTATTTTACCCGAACGTGTCTTTGGCAATCGCTCGACCACGACAGCCTGTTTAAAGGC
>CAJWVP010000074.1 GCA_913048145.1 uncultured Rhodospirillaceae bacterium | reverse complement strand
CTGAAACACGTTGTGGCAGTTGCGGATGGTTCCGTGGCCAGCGCAGTCATCGTGGAGCTCCGCCACGTACGAACAGGTGCGGTCAGCGCCGCGCTCGTAGCCAGGCGAGCACTGATACGAGCAAGTGCTGCCAAGCTCGCCGTAGCACCACGTTGGTGAGTTGTCAATGGCTTCGTTGCGCCAGCATGCCCCACCATCGGAGGCAAACGAGCGGCACGTGATGGCTTGGCCGGTGTACTGCGCGTCTGCGCAGTCCGGCCGCCGCCAGCGTGGACAGCGTCTGCTTTATGCTGCTCGGCAGGATGCTCTGCCTGGCTGCATCCTCCCTCTTCAGCTGCGCGGCTGCCTCCTTCTTTGGCGCGGCAGAAGACTCGCCTGGCCTCCGTCCAGCCGCGCTGGCGGCGGGCCCAGCGGTGATTCTGATTGAACCCCAGTTGGGTGAAAACATCGGCATGGCCGCGCGGGCAATGATGAACTGCGGTCTCACGGACATGCGCCTGGTCAATCCGCGCGATGAATGGCCGAACCGCCACGCTGAGGCCGCGGCCGCTGGGGCGACGGCGATTATCGAGGGCGTACGTGTCTACGACACGACCGAGGCGGCCATTGCCGATTTGCAAATGGTCTACGCCACTACGGCCAGGCCGCGCGATATGACTATGGAGGTGATGACCCCGTGCGAGGCCGTTGCCCGGATGAAGGCAGATGAAACCGGCTGCGTAAGTTCTGGCGTGCTATTTGGCAAGGAGGCCAAGGGCCTGAAGAACGATGACGTGGCGTTGGCCAACGCCATCCTGAAGGTTCCCTTGAACCCGGCTTTCACGTCCTTGAACCTGGCCCAGGCGGTGTTTGTCCTGGGCTATGAATGGTTCCAATTGGGTGACGAAACCGAGGACGCCGTCCTTGCCGTCCCAAAGGAAACCCGCCTGGCAACCAAATCGGAGTTGCAGGGCCTGTTCGACCATCTGGAAATGGAGTTGGATGACAGCGGCTTTTTTCGCGTGCGTGAAAAGAAGCCGATCATGGTCCGCAATATCCGCAATGTCCTGCAGCGCGCCCGGTTCACGGAGCAAGAAATTAGAACCTTCCGGGGCATCATCACCAGCCTGGTGAAAAAGCGAAAGCGCTAGATCCGTTTTGATAGCCAGATGGCGAGTTTTGAGCCGGCCTTGATGGCGCCGGTCAGAACCTCGTAGCCCGGCGCCTGTTTGGCGCCGTGGTCCAGTCCCGTGTCGCGGTGTTCCAGTTCTTCCTCGCGGAACTTGACGCAGGTCTCTCTCAGATTGGCCTCATCCGAGTAGGATTCTAGGGCCTCGATCTGACTTTGGTAGTGTTCGTCGATTGCTTCCTCGACGCCGACCGTGCAGGCCATGGCGGCCCTCTCCCCCATCATGGCCGTCGCTGCGCCGAGCGCAAATCCCGCCACGTGCCAGAGCGGCATCAGCGCCGTCGGGCGGATGCGCCGTTCGTTGATCAATTTATCAAAGGTCGCCAGGTGCGCCTTTTCCTGCTCCAGCATGTGTTGGACTATCGGCCCAGAGGGTTTCTTGCCGAGAATTGCCAGCTGGCCCTCGTAAATGCGCACAGCACCGTATTCGCCAGCGTGATCCACGCGGATCAAGCGTTCCACATACTCTTCCTTGCTTGGATCGCCGGGCAGCCGGTCTGGACCGTTAACGGGTTTCGAATCTGTGGTATCGATGGACATCACGCGGCCCTCATCCTTATCGCCGCCCAGAGTCCGCCCAGACCTAGAACGCCAGAGACGGCTACATTGTAAGTAGCCATGGAAATACCGAACATGGTCCAATCCACCTCGCCACAGGCTTTTTCCGGCTTCTGCTGCAAGAGGGCCTGGAATTGTTTCATGCTCAGGGCCTGGTCCGACGCGCCACCGCATGACGCCACCGACGCCCACCAGTGCTGTTCTACACCCACGTGATAGGAGGCGAGGCCGGCGCCGATTAATAGAACGATGCCCGCCAGGGCGGTCAGGACCACCATCGCCATCCGACCCTCTAATAGATAGGCGAGCACGCCCAGGACACCAATCACCGCGAAGGGAATTCGCTGATAGATACAAAGCACGCACGGCTCTAGGCTGTAGGCGAACTCAGCCGTATAGGCGCTGCCCAATGCAGTGAAAGCAATCAACAGCAGGACGATGGGTACATAGCGATGCCAAATGGGCTCGGTCAGACGCGTGCTCATTCTTTCCATATACGCCTGTCCAGCACGCCGGCCAAGGCCAGCGCAGCTACATCAGGTATTTAAGAGCGATAAACCCGGCCACTAACAAAACCACGAAGGCCAATGTCAATTGAGCTAGGTATCGCTCGATGAATGTTTTGATGGTTTCGCCAAATTTCCACAACAGAAACGCCACCAGGAAGAAACGCGCCCCGCGGCCAACGATGGAGGCCACGGTGAACGTCAAGATGTTCATGTCTGCGACCCCGGATGCGATGGTAAAGACTTTGTAGGGGATCGGGCTGAAGCCGGCTGAAAACACGATCAGGGCGCCATACTCATTATAGAGTCCGCGTATTTCTTCGAACTTCGCCACGGCATGGTAAATCTCCAGGATCGGCCGGCCCATTGCCTCGAAGGCGAACATGCCGATCCCATAACCCAGCACACCGCCCAGTACCGAGCCCACCGTACAGACACTTGCGATCAGCCAGGCGCGATTCCGCGCCGCCAGGACCATGGGGATCAACAACACATCCGGTGGGATGATGAAAAAGGAGCTCTCGATCACGGCGACAAAGAACAGCGCCCAGAGAGCATGCCGATGTCCGGCCAGGTCCAGGGTCCAATCGTAAAGGCGTCTCAGCATGGGTATGTGTCCATGTATGGAATGAGCGCGCTATGTATCAGGGGCAGTCCGCGTCGGCAAACATTGGCTGGTGGCTTGCAATGGCGACGTATTCCCCCGACATTCGTATGGGGAGCATTTAATGAGAACATGACCATGTCCGGGTGGAAGCAGAACCATCTTACCAAACGTCTCAACATGAACGTGCCGATCATTCAGGCACCCATGGCGGGCGCCTCGACCCCGGCCATGGCGGCAGCCGTTTCCCGGGGTGGCGGGTTGGGGTCGCTGGGAGTCAGCCTGCAGTCGCCGGATAAGACCCGCGATGATTGCCGCGCCATTCATGCCGAGACCAACGGTGCCTACAACATCAACTTCTTCGTCCACAAGGAACCGGTGCTCGACGCAGCCCGCGGTGAAGCCATGCGTGAACAGCTTAAGCCCTATTATGACGAGTTGGGTTTGGGTGAGGTGCCAGAGGCAAAGGTGTCCTCCGAGCCCTTCAACGAAGACCACCTGGCTGCCGTCCTGGACATGATGCCCCCCGTGGTCAGCTTCCATTTTGGCCTGCCGAGGGCGGACCTGTTTAAGGCGGTAAAGGATGCCGGCTTGTTCACCATTTCATCCGCCACCAACGTGCGCGAGGCCAAAGCCCTGAAGGCTGGCGGCATTGATGCCATCATTGCCCAGGGTTTCGAGGCTGGCGGCCATCGGGGCACCTTTGAGGAGCCCTATGAGGACGGTTGGGTGGGCACCATGGCGCTGGTGCCGCAAATCGTCGACGCCGTCGATGTGCCGGTGATCGCGGCGGGCGGCATTATGGACGGCCGCGGCATTGCCGCCGCGCTGGCGTTGGGGGCGTCGGCTGTGCAATTGGGCACGGCCTTCCTGAGTACGCCGGAATCTGCTATTCCTCAGGTGCATCGGGAACTTCTATTGACAGCGGGCGAAGATGAGACCCGTCTGACCCATGCCTTTTCCGGTCGGCCCTCGCGCGGCATTGAGAACCGCTATATTCGCGAGACCAAGGGTGGGGAAGCAAACTTCCCCGACTTCCCCATCCTCAATACCATGACCGGACCGCTGAAGAAGGCCAGCGCCGAGGCCGGATTGGGCGATTTCGTCTCGCTTTGGGCCGGGCAGGGGCTGGGCATGTCGCGGGCCATGGCGGCGGGCGAACTGCTGGACAAGCTGACGGCGGAAACGGACGAGGTTCTGGGGCGGCTGGGCTAGGGCAGATCACACCGACACGGAATGATGCTGCTTCCGTTTAAACGTGATTTAATCTAGGCGTCCAGGCCCATAAGCGACCACGCGAAGGCCCGGGCCTCGAAGGGGCGGAGATCGTCGATCCCTTCACCAACGCCAACGGCGTGTACCGGCAGACCAAACTTTTCAGCGAGTGCGACTACGACGCCGCCCTTAGCAGACCCATCCAACTTGGTCAGCACTAGCCCGGACACGTTGATGATGTCCTTGAAGGTTTCCACCTGGCTGTGGGCGTTCTGGCCGATGGTGGCGTCCATGACCAGCAGCGTGGTGTGTGGCGCTGTGTTGTCCAACTTCTTGACGACACGAACGATCTTTTCCAGTTCGGCCATTAGATCCCTGCGGTTTTGCATTCGGCCGGCCGTGTCGATCATTAGGATGTCAGTGCCCTCCAATTTTGCATGCTCCAGAGCGCCGAAGGCTAAACCCGCCGGGTCTGCACCAGGGTTACCCGTGATCACCTGCGCGCCGGACCGCTCGCCCCAGACCTGAAGCTGTTCTACGGCGGCGGCGCGGAACGTGTCGCCGGCGGCTACGATGACTGATTTGCCCTGGCTTCGGAACTGGTTCGCCAACTTGCCGATGGTCGTCGTCTTGCCCGAGCCGTTGACGCCACATACCAAGATAACAAAAGGTTTGTGATGGGCGTCGATCTCCAAGGGCGCGGCCACCGGTTCCAGAATTCTGGCAACCTCGTCGGCCAGGATGGCGCGGACCTCTTCCGGCGTGATTTCCTGATCGAAGCGCTGGTTGGCAAGGAACTGGGTCAGTTTCATAGCCGGCCCGACACCCAGGTCGCCGGCGATTAGGATTTCTTCTAAATCTTCTAGCGCCGCCTGATCCAGTTTGCGCTTGGTGAACAGACCGGTAATGCCGCCGGTAATCTTCTCTGATGATTGGCTGAGGCCGGATCTCAGGCGACTTAGCCAGCTGCCACCGTTATCGCTCATGAAAAGGGTGTTCCCACCAGATGGCTGCCGGTGGTGCCGGTCAGGGCGACGGGCACGATCTCGCCGGGAACCGTATCGGTGGCGATATGGACGGGCGCGTAATGTTCGCTCAGGCCTTGGCCATCACGCTCGATGAGGACTGCCGCTGTATCGCCCACCTGGTCCGCCATGAAGCGTGCCAATGCCCGCGCGCCCGCATCGCGCAGGTGCTGGGCGCGGGATTTGCGTTCGGCGACGGGCACTGTCGGCATCCTTGCTGCCGGCGTGCCAGGCCGTTCCGAATAGGGAAAGACGTGAAGGTGCGTGATGCCCAAGGCGGCAACGCCACTCAAGGTGTTTTCGAACTGCGCGTCTGTTTCTGTCGGGAATCCGGCAATCAGATCGGCGCCGAAAACCACATCCGGTCGGGCCGCGCGGGCACGGGCCACGGCCCTTTCCACGTCTGCATAAAGATGGCGGCGTTTCATGCGTTTGAGAATGACGTCGTCAAGCGCCTGGACCGAAAGATGTAGATGCGGCATCAATCGAGGTTCCGAAGCCAGCACATCAAACAGGCTGTCATCGATAGCTGCGGGATCAAGGGAACTCAGGCGCAGCCGCGGTAAAGCCGGTACCGCTGCCAACAGACGCCTTACAAGATCCCCAAGCTTGGGCTTGCCGGGCAAACCCGCGCCGAAGGAGCAGATGTCGACCCCCGTCAGCACTACCTCGCGGAACCCTCGATCGGCCAGGGTGCGGACCTGTTCGACGATGCGACCAAGTCCGACGCTGCGGTTCGGTCCGCGAGCGAAGGGAATGATGCAGAAGGTGCACCGGTGATCGCAGCCCTGCTGTATTTCGACGAACGCGCGAGCGCGTCCGTCGAAGCCATGGATCAGATGCGCCGCCGTTTCCGTTGCCTGCATGATGTCCGTGACGACAATGGATTGGGTTTTGTTGTCTTTCAGAAAAGCGGTTGTGTCCAGCTTCTCGCGGTTGCCCAGCACCTTGTCCACTTCCGGCATGGCGCCGAAGCTCTCCGGGTCGAGTTGCGCCGCACAGCCCGTCACGATCAGACGCGCGTCCGGGTTGTCGCGCCGCGTCCGTCGGATGGTCTGCCGGGTCTGGCGCTCGGCTTCTGCAGTGACCGCGCACGAATTGATAATGACCGTGTTCTCCAGCCCCGCGCCCTGTTCGCGTATGAGCTCCGCCTCGAAAGCATTGAGCCGGCAGCCAAGAGAGATGACCTGGGGCGCGGCCATGGCTCAGCTGTCGCCTTTCAAAAGGCTGGGATCGAGGCGGCCCTCGAAGCTTATGGCCGTCGGCCCGGTCATCAGGACCCGGCCGTCGTCGCGCCATTCGATGACCAAGGGACCGCCATCCAGGATCACTTCAACCTTTCGGCCTGTCAGGCCCCGCCGACTGGCCGCCACGCCGACGGCACAGGCACCGGATCCACAAGCCTGGGTGATGCCGGCGCTGCGCTCCCAGACCCGCATGCGGACCTTGTCGGGGCCCAGCACGGAGACTACTTCAACGTTGGTGCGCTCTGGATAAAGCGGATGGTGTTCCAGCTCTCGCCCCAGGGCGCTCAGGTCAATGGTCTCTGCGTCGTCAACGAAGAACACCATGTGCGGATTGCCCATGTTGACGGCCACAGGGTCCACCAGCGGGCCGTTGGCTATATCTAGATGAAGGGTATCGTGGGCTTCGGCCAAGGGAATATCGCGCCAATTCAGATTGGCCGGGCCCATATCCACCGTCACCATGCCGTCCGCACAGCGTGTGGTCTCCAGAATGCCGGCCACTGTTTCCACGTTCAGCCGGTTGGTGCCCAATTCATCCATGGCCCGCACGGCGACGCAGCGGGTGCCGTTGCCGCAGGCCTCCGCCTCGGAGCCGTCGGGATTGCGAATGCGCATGAAAACATGGGCGTCCGGATGTTGCGGTGGCTCTAGGATCAACAACTGATCGAAGCCGACGCCCGTTCGGCGATTGCCGATGGCGCGCGCTTCCACTTCTCCGAAGGCTAGGCTGCCGTCGCGGTTATCCAGGACAACGAAATCGTTGCCTAGGCCGTGCATTTTGGTGAAAGCTACTCTGTCCATAGGCGCTAGATACGTCCGTTGATGGGGACTTGTCCATGGCTTTTGCGGTCCAGCGTATCTAGCAGTTTTATCAGTGTCCGGCTTCTGGGTCGTTGAGCTGTCCATTGTTGCGCATAAAATGAAGCTGGTGGAAGGTCGCCTGATCCGGGACGTACTGGTAGTCCCTGCCGACAGGACAGGCTCTGCGGGCGGCGCATCCTAAGTCCACGCAGGGTCCACCCTCGGCGGTCTTTAGATGCGATACGCATTGGGGAACAGCATATCCCTGTGCGCTGAACGCCGAGACTGGACAGGTTGAGAGGCAGGATTGATCAGCGCAGGTATCGCACGGTGACGCGCTGGCCTCGCGGTGCGGCAGTTCAATCCGCTCTGCGGCCAGGAGCGCGCCGCGGTAGGCGTGCCAAAGGCCGAACTTGGGGTGGACGAGCGGGCCGATCGGTGATGGAAACACCGTGTCCGCCCTTTGCGCCCATCGCTGGAAGGGGTAATAGGGCGGGCCCTGAAAGGGGAATACTACGCGGACGCCCAAGTTATCCGCCGCCGCGGTCAGTATTCGCGTGGTCCACGCGTCCAGGGGGTCGGATTGTGCCTCGCCAGCGCTGTATTCAGGACTGCGGGAGAATGCGCGCCACAAAGCTTCGCCTACATTGCCGACCAAGACCACAGTGCATACAGGGCCATCATCGATAGGAATGCCGTCATCCGCGGTCGCATGAAAGCCGCCCCGGATAATAAGGCCGCTACCCCAAATAGCTTGTTGCAGGTCACTCAAGAGCATGAACGGAATTGTTCCCGCCGACCGGAGGACCGTCAAGCATTCGCACTAATGGTCAGAGTGGTATCGAATACGTCGCCGAACTAGTTCGGCGTCAAGTGTTGAGGTGAAGGGTAGAACTCTGGTCGGAGCAAGAACGAGTTCAAATTTATGCGCACTATTTTAAAGAGCAATTTGAAAAATTTAAGTTGATTGTCAGGGAGATTAAAATTCAAGGATTGCGGGGAATGGTGCGATCTTGGCCTGCTGCCGGGGTTGACTTTGCCGCCCCGCGCTCATACGTTCGCCCCGTTTTCAAGGGCAGTTACTGACCCTACGCCCTCGACCCGGAGATTTTCGGGGGGCGCCGCCAGTCCGCGAGTTTCGCGCACTGGCGCGTTTTGTGTTGAGGCCAAGGCTTGGTGTTGCCGAGAGAAATGACGGAAGAGCTATGTTTGAGAGCCTGACAGAAAAGCTGAGCGGCATATTCGACGAACTCACCAAGCGGGGCGCGCTGAAGGAGGCTGATGTCGACGCGGCTCTACGCGAGGTGCGCGTCGCGCTCTTGGACGCGGACGTTGCGCTTCCGGTGGCCAAGGACTTTATCGCCAACGTGCGCGAGCGCGCTGTTGGCGCGGATGTCCTCAAAAGCGTCACGCCGGGCCAGATGGTGGTCAAGATCGTCCACGATGAACTGGTCAATACGCTTGGCGAAGGCGAACAAGATATCAATCTTACTGGGACGCCGCCGGTGGCCATACTCATGGTCGGCCTGCAGGGTTCCGGTAAGACGACGACATCAGCGAAGCTGGCGCTGCGGCTCACGAGCCGCGAAAAAAAGAAGGTCCTGATGGCTTCGCTGGACATCTACAGGCCGGCGGCACAACAGCAGCTGGCGACCCTGGGTCAGCAAACGGGCGTCACCTGCCTACCGTCCGTTCTGGGTGAACAGCCCGTGGCCATCGCCAAGCGCGCCATGCAGATGGCGCGGCTTGAGGCCTACGACGTGGTCATCTTGGATACGGCGGGCCGATTGCACATTGACACGGAATTGATGACTGAGGTCGCACAGGTTCGCGATGCCGCCGAACCGTTGGAGACGCTTTTGGTCGCCGATGCCATGACCGGCCAAGACAGCGTCAACCTGGCACGTGAGTTCAATGACAAGGTCGGCATTACCGGCATCGCCCTGACCCGCGTCGATGGTGACGCGCGGGGCGGCGCGGCGCTGTCCATGCGGACCGAGACTGGCTGCCCGGTGAAACTAATGGGCACGGGCGAGACCATGGATGCGCTGGAGGCCTTCAATGCCGAGCGCCTAGCTGGTTCCATCCTTGGCATGGGCGACATCGTCGGTCTTGTGGAAAAGGCCCAACAGGTCGTCGAGGAAGAAGACGCCGAGCGCATGGCCAAGAAAATGCTAAAGGGTCAATTTACCCTGGAGGATATGGCCGAGCAGCTTGCGCAGATCAAGAAAATGGGCAGTCTCGAGGGCCTCTTGAGCATGATGCCCGGCGCCCAGAAGGTTAAAAGCCAGATGGCGGACGCCGACATTGACGACAAACTGCTGGCCCGCCAAGAGGCAATCATCCTCTCCATGACCGTGCAAGAGCGGCGCAACCCGAAGATAATCAAGGCGTCGCGGCGCAAGCGTGTTGCTGCGGGTTCCGGCACCTCGGTGCAAGAGGTGAACAAGCTGCTGAAACAGCATAAGCAGATTTCTTCTATGATGAAGAAGGCCGGGAAGATGGGAAAACGTGGCCTCATGGGCGCCATGGGTGGCGGCATGATGCCGCCTATCCCCGGCGGGCCACGCTTTGGCTGAGTGACATTTTATTTAACCCTTTAATTTCAAAAAATACAGAGATACTAACAACCGAAAGGATCACAGCAAAATGGCCTTGAAGATCAGACTTTCCCGGGGCGGCGCCAAGAAACGCCCCTTCTACCGAGTGGTGGTCGCGGATTCCCGCAAGCCCCGCGACGGTCGGTTTATCGAGCGTATCGGATCATATAACCCGATGGTGCCGAAAGACCACCCGGAACGCTTCGTCATCAACGAGGAGCGGGCCAAGCACTGGTTGGGTGTCGGTGCGCTTCCGACCAACCGCGTCGCCCAGTACCTTAGCGGCCTTGGCATGGTTGAGAAGCCGGTCATCCCGGTTCAGACCAAGAAGGACAAGCCTCGTGCCAAGACCCTCGAGCGCATTAAGGAGCAAGAGGAGAAGGCGGCAGTCGAGGAAGCGGCGCAGGCGGAGGAAGCCCCGGCTGAGGAAACTGCTGCTGAGGAAGCCCCGGCGGAGGAAGCCCCGGCTGAGGAAGCCCCGGCTGAGCAAACTGCTGCTGAGGAAGCCCCGGCTGAGGAAACCGCTGCTGAGGAAGCCCCGGCTGAGGAAGCCCCGGCTGAGCAAACTGCTGCTGAGGAAGCCC
>CAJWVP010000073.1 GCA_913048145.1 uncultured Rhodospirillaceae bacterium | reverse complement strand
ACACGCCGGCGCCGAAGGAGCAACCGCCCCGGAAACTCTCAGGCATCCGGACCGCAGCGAGATGGCACTCTGGAGAGCGGGTATGAGGTCTTTGGTAACGAAGATCTAGGTACTCCACCGAAGATGTAAGCTACGCTGCGCAGTAATAGGTGCAGACAGGCGATTCTTTCAGGTACCGAGACAGAGGGGGCGCTGCAGATTTTCGCCACTACTTTCGTGAGGCGTTGATCCGCAAGCGGCTCTTACTCGCTGATGGAGAACGCCATGAAAGATGAAGATCCCAGTTCAGCCCTCAAGACGACACCCCTAGACAGCTTACATCAATCTCTTGAAGCTCGCATGGTGCCCTTTGCGGGATATTCCTTACCCCTCCAGTACGGGTCGGGGATCATCACTGAACATAACCAGACGCGCGAGAATGCATCTTTGTTCGATGTCTCGCATATGGGCCAAATTCGCATCCATGGCGCCGATGCGGCGAAAACGCTCGAAACCATCGTGCCCGGCAACATTGACGGTTTGGCGCCGGGAGGCATGCGTTACACCATGCTGACCACCGATGTCGGTACGATCATCGACGACATAATGGTGACCCGTGAAGACGACGGGTTGTTCGTCGTTGTGAACGCATCCCGTTTCGAATTTGACCTACTGCACATGCAGGCGAAATTTGGAGCGGATGTGGAGGTCGAGGTTCTGACAGACCGGGCACTTATAGCACTCCAAGGTCCAAAAGCGGTGGCGGCTCTTGCGGATTTGTCATCAGAGGTGGCGGGCATGCCGTTCATGTCCGCCAGACCTGTCACCATTGACAGCATAGAAACCCTCGTAAACCGATGCGGCTACACGGGTGAAGATGGGTTCGAAATCTCCATTCCCGCTGACAGCGCCGAAGACCTGGTCCGCACACTGCTGGCCGACGACCGCGTTGAGATGGCCGGCCTGGGCGCACGAGATACGTTACGCTTGGAAGCCGGGCTTTGCCTCTATGGTCAGGATATCGACGAAACGACGACACCCATCGAAGCCGGCCTCAACTGGACCATCGCCAAGCGCCGTCGTGAGGAAGGCGGATTTCCAGGCGCCAACGTGATCGTTAGCCAGATTGCTGACGGGCCGGCGCGCAGGCTAGTCGGTATCCGACCTGAAGGCCGCGTCCCGGCGCGCGCCGGAACGACCATCAACACGGTCGACGGCAAACCGTTAGGCGAAATTACCAGCGGTGCTTTCGGTCCGACGACCGGTGGCCCCGTCGCTATGGGTTATGTCGCTGCAGGGTCCAGCGACGTCGGCACGGCCGTTCAACTGGACATCCGCGGCAAAGCCGTTCCGGCAACGGTCACCACCTTGCCCTTCACACCACGCCGTTATTTTAAGAATTAAATAACCTTCTAGGGAGACCAACACCATGACCACCAAGTATTCAAAAGACCATGAGTGGATCTCCGTCGATGACGACACCGGCACAGTCGGAATCACCAATCACGCCCAATCCCAATTGGGGGACATTGTCTTCGTTGAACTGCCGGAAGTCGGTAGCACTTTAGAGGCCGGCGGCGAGGCCGGCGTCGTCGAATCCGTTAAAGCCGCGAGCGATCTGTTCACACCTGTGTCCGGCAAAATCGTCGAGGTTAATGAAGCCCTTGACGCGGAACCAGGTCTCGCTAATTCCGACCCCACCGGCAACGGCTGGTTCTTCAAGATCAAGCTGTCCGATGCCGACGAACTGAATAGCTTGATGGACGAAGCCTCCTACAATGAATTGATCACCGACTAGGACATCAACTGACAACATCTGATCTGCGGAGCGTCCACCATGATCAAACCTTCCTTGGAACACCTGGAAAACAGCGGCGAATTCATTGGCCGGCATATTGGCCCCTCCGATGCCGATATCTCGGACATGCTAAAGATCATCGGCGCTGCCAACCTAGATGACATGATCAACAAGGCCGTGCCAGCGGACATCCGCAGTGATGATCATTACAACGCTCCCGCCATGTCCGAAGCGAACGTCTTGGCGGAAATTCGGAACATCGCGGATCGGAATCGGGTGATGAAGTCGTTCATCGGTATGGGCTATCACGGCTGCCACCTGCCTCCGGTCATTCTCCGCAACCTTTTGGAAAACCCCGGCTGGTATACCGCCTACACGCCTTATCAGGCGGAAATTTCACAGGGCCGCTTGGAGGCGTTGCTGAATTATCAGCAGATGGTCATCGACCTGACGGGCATGGAGTTGGCCAACGCGTCGCTGCTGGACGAAGGTACAGCGGCGGCGGAAGCCATGACCCTGATGAAGCGGGTCGGCAAATCAAAGACCATGAACATCTTCGTTGCCAATGACTGCCATCCGCAGACCATCGCGGTGATCCAAACCCGGGCCGAGCCGCTGGGATACGAGGTCATACTAGGCAATCCGAAGACCGATCTTAAAGCGGACGAAGTTTTCGGTGCCATACTTCAATATCCGACCACTGACGGCCGTGTCGAGGACTACAGCGTAATCGTCGAAAACCTACACGGCGCCGGCGCCTTGGTGACGGTCTGTGCCGATCCCCTTAGTCTAATCCTACTCACGCCGCCGGGCGAATGGGACGCCGACGTGGTTGTCGGTTCAACTCAGCGTTTCGGCGTGCCCATGGGCTTTGGCGGCCCGCATGCGGGCTACATGGCAACCCGGGACGCTTACAAACGCTCCATGCCGGGCCGGCTGATCGGGGTTTCTATCGACTCGCAAGGCAATCGGGCGTTGCGCATGGCGCTGCAGACCCGCGAACAGCACATCCGCCGGGAAAAGGCGACGTCAAACATCTGCACGGCGCAGGTCCTTTTGGCGAATATCGCCAGCATGTATGCCGTTTACCACGGCCCCGAAGGCCTCAAACGCATCGCCGAACGGGTCCATCGGTTGACGGGCACCCTGGCAGCAGGTCTGGCGCGCTTGGGCATTGCGGTGGAAACCAGCGCATTTTTCGACACGCTGACGATTTCCCTCAACGACACGCAGGCCGTCCACGACCGCGCGGTCGCGGCGGGCATGAACCTGCGCCCAGTCGATGGCGACCGGGTTGGCGTTTCCGTCGATGAGACATCCACCGCCGCCGATATCGATGTCCTGTGGTCGGTCCTTTCCGGTACAGCCAACGTCGGTTTCACCGCCGCTGAATTGGCTGCGGATGCCATCGAAGGCATTCCCGCCGGACAGCGGCGGGTATCGGCCATCCTGGATCACCCGGTTTTCAACACGCATCATTCGGAAACGGCCATGATGCGCTACATGCGTGAACTAGAAGACAAGGATTTGGCTCTTAACCGGGCCATGATTCCCCTGGGTTCATGCACCATGAAGCTGAACGCGGCCACAGAAATGATCCCAATCACCTGGCCGGGTTTCGGCAACCTCCATCCCTTTGCGCCGGCCGACCAGGTGGCAGGTTCTCTAGACTTGATCCGGGAATTGGAGGACATGCTCGTCAAGATCACCGGCTATGACGCCGTGTCCGTGCAGCCGAACGCCGGCTCACAAGGCGAATACGCCGGTCTCCTTTGCATTCGCAAGTATCATCAAGCGAACGGTCAGGGCCATCGCCACATCTGCCTGATCCCGTCCAGCGCGCACGGCACCAATCCCGCCAGCGCCATCATGGCTGGCATGAAAGTGGTGGTGGTCGCCTGCGACGATGCGGGCAACATCGATACGGGCGACCTAGAGGCGAAAGCCGAGAAGCACAGCAACGACCTGGCCGCCATCATGATCACTTATCCCTCCACGCACGGAGTGTTCGAAACCACGGTCCGCGACGTCTGCAAGCTAATCCATCAGCACGGCGGACAGGTCTATATAGATGGCGCCAACCTTCAAGCCATGGTTGGCATCTGCAAGCCGGGGGAATTCGGCGGCGACGTGTCGCACCTGAACCTACACAAGACCTTCTGCATCCCACACGGCGGCGGAGGACCCGGCGTCGGGCCCATCGGCGTGAAGGCGCATTTGGCGCCCTATCTACCGAACCACTCTGTTATCGCGGAAGCTGGGCCAGAGACCGGACTAGGCGCCATTTCAGCGGCGCCCTGGGGATCCGCGTCCATCCTCCCCATCTCCTGGAGCTACATCAAACTGATGGGCGGTGACGGCCTGAAGCGGGCGACCCAAGTCGCGATCCTGGCTGCCAACTATATCGCCAAGCGCCTGGAGGGGCATTACGACACCCTATACAAGGGCTACAGCGGACTGGTCGCGCACGAATGCATTCTGGATACCCGTCAGATCCAGGAGAATGCCGGGTTGACAGTCGATGACGTCGCGAAGCGCATGATTGACTATGGCTTCCACGCCCCCACCATGTCCTGGCCCGTGGCCGGAACGCTGATGGTGGAACCGACCGAATCCGAACCGCGCGAGGAATTGGACCGCATCTGCGACGCCATGATCGCCATCGCCGGCGAAGCGAAGCGGGTGGCTAACGGGGAATGGCCCGCCGACGACAACCCGCTGGTCAATTCGCCGCATACGGTAGGTATGGTCACCGATGACAATTGGCTCCATCCCTACAGTCGGGCAAACGCCGCCTATCCGGTCGAAACCCTGCGTCGTTCCAAGTACTGGTCCCCCGTAAGCCGAGTCGACAATGTCCACGGCGATCGCAATTTGGTCTGTACCTGCCCACCCCTAGAGGCCTATATGGACGCGGCAGAATAACAATCACGGATTAGGGGCGTTACATGTCCAAAGAAGGCAACACCGCCATTGTTACTGGTGCAGGGTCCGGTGTCGGCCGCGCTACCGCCACCGCACTCCTGAACGCAGGTTACAACGTCGCACTAGCCGGTCGGCGGACCGATGCGCTGGTAGAGACCATCTCCATGGCCGGTGAGGTTCCGGGCGAAGGCCTAGCCGTCGCGACGGACGTCACTGATGAAACCCAGGTCGCGGCCCTGTTTGCGAAGACCTGCGAGACCTTCGGGCGGCTTGATCTGCTATTCAATAATGCCGGCGCCAACGCGCCGGGCGTCCCCTTCGAGGAACTGACGGCCGACCAGTGGCAACTAGTCGTCGACGTAAACCTCACAGGCTCCTTCCTCTGCGCCCGGGAAGCTTTCCGAGTGATGAAGAACCAAGACCCTCAGGGCGGGCGCATCATTAACAACGGATCAATCTCAGCGCATGTGCCACGGCCCGATTCTGCGCCCTATACGGCCACCAAGCACGCCATCACTGGCCTTACCAAGACGCTCTCGCTGGACGGACGGCAGCACAACATCGCGGTAGGCCAGATCGACATCGGCAACGCCATTACCAAAATGGCGGCGCGCATGGCCGAAGGTGTCAAGCAGGCGCGGGGCGATATCGCCATCGAGCCCATGATGCAAGCCGACGAAGTGGCCAATGCGGTGGTTCACATGGCCAGTCTGCCGTTAGAGACCAACGTCCAGTTCATCACCATCATGGCAACCCAGATGCCCTTCGTGGGACGCGGATAGGTTATTAGGGCGCCTCATCGCTGATCAGACTTGCGCTGAACGGTGTTTGCCACTGTTCATAGCTCCGGCAACACCCACCGCCTTGTCGCAGACAGGCTGCCTTACCGGCACCCATGCCCTGGTGGATACAGCCTAGACCGTTTCATAAAACTTCAGGCATGTGGCATTCCACCATATGCCGAGATGACTAATCATGCGCCGGCTTTCAGATCCCAAGTCCGCGACGATGTCTTCGCAATCGACGTCGCTCATCGCTATCGGCAAGACATTCCGTCGATGCGCCATCAGACGGCGGTAACTCTCGATGTATCGAGTGATATCCTAAAACCGGGTTGACCAGGGATGGTTGTTCGAGAAGTTAAAAAAGCAGGGCAAGGCGACGTCGCGGTGGCAGTGGATCACGGCGCAACAATCACCTTCCCGATGACCTCTCGTTCCTCAATGACCCTGAGCGCCTCTTGCGCCTCCGTTAACGGGTAGGTGTGATGAATGGGCACCTGTAGCTCACCCGTGCTGATCATATCAAGAAGCGCGGTCAAATCCTCCGGCTCCCAACTGTTGGAGCCCCGGATATCAAACTCGAAGCTCCAGACATAGCGAAGATCGGTCGCCGGGTCATAGCCCGCCGTTGCTCCACAGGTCAGAAGCCGACCGCCCCGGCGCAGGCATTTCATGGACTTCACCCAGGTATCCCCACCCGTGAAGTTCACGGCGACGGTCACACCGCCAGCTTCCTTACGCCGGTGCGGTTTCTCATAAAGCTTCCAGATCTCTTTCACGAAATCCACTTCCGTGTAATCGATCACGTGGTCGGCGCCCATCTCCGTCAGGGCATCCAGTTTCGCTTGCGAGGAACCGCAAGCAACCACTTCGGCGCCAATAATCTTCGCCAACAAGAGCGCGCCCGTTCCAACGCCGCCGCTGGCGCCCAGGATCAGCACCTTGTCGTCGGCCGTCACCTCGCCGCGGGTGACCATCATGCGATGCGCCGTGCCATAGGCGACAGGCAGGCTGGCGGCCTCTGCGAAGCCGACGTTTTCTGGTATTGGGACGAGCTGATGGGCCGGAACCCGGGCGTATTCGGCCAACCCGCCATCCACCGTTTCGCCGAACAAACCTGCACCCTGACGGTCGCGTGGGTCAATGAGCACCCGGTCACCAACCTTCCAGTCGGTGACGTTCGCGCCGACCTCAGCGATGTTACCAGCGGCGTCCAATCCGCAGATGCGCGGCAGATCGAGCGTGATCCCCGGCATGCCGTTACGGGTAAACAGGTCGTGGTAGTTTAAGGAACAGGCTTTGACGGCGACGATGACGTCATCGGATCCGCATTCCGGGTCACGGTAGTTCTCTTCATAGATGAAGTTGGCCATGCCCCCGTGTTCATAAAGGACGACAGCTCTCATTCCTTGTTCTCCTTCTTGAGCCTGATCAACCCCAAGGTCACCCCAAGGGCACGGACAGATAAACCCCTCGGCCGCTGGCCAGGAGCTTGCCCTTCTCATCATAAACCTGCGCCTCGCCGGTACAGAAATTCCCACCCAGCTTCAAAGCCTGCGCTTTGACGATCAAGTTCCCTTGAAAGGCGGGACGGTGATAGTCGACGCGCATGTCGATGGTGGGCACCGGCCGGCCCAACTTGGCCGCGATGGCGTAGTCCGCAGCCACATCGATCAGTGTCGCCAGGACACCGCCGTGCGTGTACCCCAATTCCACGTTAACGACGAATTCCTCGCGCCAGGGAACCGTCAGTTCGATCCCCTTTTCGTCCATGTTGGTCAATTCCAACCCCAGCCACTGATGGAACGGCGCAACGACGACGCGTTCGGCCAATTCCTCACGGCTCATCTTATTCTTCGGCATTCTGAGCTTGTCCCCACCAAAATTTCTAAGTCCAGGCATCCGCATTGAACATGAACCGGAACCGTCGTTCAAACGGAACCCGGGTCCAGCGTTTCAGAATCAGGCGGGAACACCATACCGGAAGATTTGCGTCGCAGGGCCGTCCGCCTCCCAGCCCTGAACGATTAGCATGTCCAGTTTCGCATTAGCGACCACGGCCAGACGCGTGGTTTCGTTGAGGATCGGGGACCGCACCCAGGAAAAGTCGTCCGGCACAGCATCACGCAAGGATTCCATGAGCTTGAACCGGCCAAGGCTGTCGATACCGCGATACCGGCCGGGGATATCGGCCGCGATCCAATGATTGGCCACGCTGGCGGGCGCCTCTCGCACGTGAGCCGCCTCCTCTTCACGCTCAATAACGCACCCTTCGCCCGGTTCGGTCCCCGAAAGTGTGAAGAAAGCCGGCATGGCCAGGGGCGTCTCGCTCAGGGCCTTCTTCGCTTCCGCGTAGGTTCGGCAGGTGTCGAAAACCTGGCGTAACACATGCACGGGCGGCAAGGCGCGTCGTCGCCACAAGCGGCAGCGATTGATTCCCCAATCCAACCAGCACGATGGGCTCCACTTGCGCATGGGCGGTTGGTTGATGGCCCCTGAAAATCGACCCGGGGCCATGGCCGTGGCGACACCCGCGAACCCGGGCCAGGTGACATTCTTATAGATCCCCGCCGCCCCTTCCATGGTCGCCACGACGACGTTTCTGCCCAATCCCCGCAACGGCCAATCCAACGTCCGGAGCATTCGATTTCCTGTCCCAGACGGATCGGCCGTGGCACTAGTGGTGCACGTCCATTCGTAGGAGAGGTTCAACAGAAAAGCGCCCGGCGTCCCAGCAACAGCCGCGATCGCCTCAATTTCCGCAGCATAGGGATTGGCGCCCGCCGCAAGCCAGCGACGGGAGATCGCATCGCCCACAGCCAGCGCTCGCTGTCCGTAGTGGTCTGTGCCGGCCGCCATGACCGCGCGGAAGCGTTCCGAATCCGCCTGGACCAGCGCGACTGGCGCCAAGCCGATCATGTGGTGATGCGGAATCTCCGGCAGGTCCACCATGGGCGTGTTCACCATTAGGTCTATCTACGGCTCCTCGGAGCCCAGTAGATCGTGGTCCAGCGGTTTACTTCACCGGTTCGCAGGAATATACCACGTATCGCCGCTTAGGCACACCGTGACGTCATTTTTCTGCGATTGGGAGCCCGCCATGATCCCCCGTTATTCTCGCCCCGAGATGGCCGCCATCTGGGAACCTGCAAATAAGTTCCGCATTTGGTTCGAGATCGAAGCGCACGCTTGCGACGCGCAGGCCAAGCTGGGGGTGATACCGGCGGAGGCCGCCAAGGCGGTGTGGGAACACGGCAATATTCCCTATACGGATCAGCGCATCCAGCGCATTGACGAGATCGAACGGGAAACCCGTCATGATGTCATTGCCTTTCTCACTGAATTGGCCGAACAAGTGGGTGAGGAGGCGCGTTTCGTCCACCAGGGCATGACCTCCTCGGATGTGCTGGACACCTGCCTGGCCGTGCAGATGAGCCAGGCGGTAGACCTTCTGTTGACGGACGTGAACAAGGTACTGGCGGCACTAGAATTGCGGGCTCGGGAGTTCAAGCTCACGCCATGTATCGGCCGCAGTCACGGCATCCACGCCGAACCGACGACGTTCGGGGTCAAACTGTCCGGACACTACGCTGAATTCGCCCGCTGCCACCAACGTCTTGAGGTCGCCCGCAAGGAGATCGCTACCTGCGCAATTTCTGGCGCGGTGGGCACCTTCGCTAATATCGACCCCAGCGTCGAAGCCCACGTCGCCGAGAAAATGGGTCTGATCCCAGAACCCGTGTCCACGCAGGTTATTCCCCGTGACCGGCACGCCGCCTTCTTCGCAGCCATGGCTATCACGGCTTCAGCCCTAGAGCGGTTGGCGATAGAAATTCGGCACCTGCAGCGGACCGAAGTCCGCGAGGCCCAGGAGTACTTCGCGCCGGGACAAAAAGGCTCATCGGCAATGCCGCACAAGCGCAACCCAATCCTGACCGAGAACCTGACCGGCCTAGCCCGGATCGTCCGCATGAGCGTGGTGCCAGCGCTAGAAAATGTGGCGCTTTGGCATGAACGGGACATCTCGCATTCATCAGTGGAGCGCATGATCGGCCCGGACGCCACGGTGACCCTCGATTTCGCCCTAAACCGGATTGCGGAGGTGATCGAAAAGTTGGTGGTCTATCCGAACAACATGCTCGAGCACCTAAACAAGTTCGGCGGCATCCACGATTCGCAACGCATACTGCTAGCGCTTACGCAGCGTGGTTTCAGCCGCGAAGAGGGCTATAAGATCGTGCAACGCAATGCCATGAAGGTCTGGCGCAGTTTTGGCATCGACCCCGACAACCCGGACGCCACCATTGAGCTGACGGACGAAGATCGGGAAGCGGCCGGACGCGGCAACCGGCTCATGTTTTTCTTGTCGCGGGATGATGATCTGACAGGCGTGCTCAGCGAGGCCGACCTGGATGAATTGTTCAACGTTGATCCGGTAGCCTATCACACCAAACACGTGGACACGATCTTCCAGCGGGTTTTCGGCAAGGCCTAGGCCAAACGCCCCCCTAGGCGTGGTCAACCTCATCCATCTCCAACATTTCCCGCCCGAGACCATCACCTAGACCCTATGGATCTTGGTCCATCAGGAAATGAAACGCCCCCCGATAATCCTTGCCGTGATGCGGTCGCTGGTCCGGCCGTTTGCATAGCTCAAGATCGAACTTGCCGGGAAATCGGCTTAGAAAGGAGGGCCTCAGCCCTCTTCGCGAAGTTGCTGGACCGCGACACCGTTCAGTTCGGAAATCTTTGCCCGCACCTGGTCTTCGGTGATATTGGTGCCACGCTCGCCGATATCGGCCATGACCTTGCGCATAACATCTTCGATACCCGGCTCATCCAGGTCGGCGATGACCACGGCCTTGGCGTACTCTTTGGTTTCCGCCGGGCCCATGCCGAACGCCTCAGCCAGCCATTGCCCGAGAAGCTTGTTTCGGCGGGCGTCCACCTTGAAC
>CAJWVP010000072.1 GCA_913048145.1 uncultured Rhodospirillaceae bacterium | reverse complement strand
GAAATCCTGGCTCAAGTGGCGGGCGATGACGTGTCCCAGTGACACGACGCCCGCGAACACAGCCATCAACAGCATCCCACGCGTGTTTGCGGGCAAGTTAGACCAGAGCGTGACGCCAGTAGTGGCTCTATTCTGATCGCCGCGGGGGGGAGCATTCATGATCCGGATCATAGGTCAATTGGTGCACAAAACCAGCGTGGCTCTTGCCCGTCCATTTCACGGACCGCATAATCCCGGTTCCATCGACGCGTTGTGTGACTGATGAGCAATCTTTCAAAATTTCTGACCGCGTTCGGCTTCGCTGCTGCCATAATGGGCCTTGGTGCTTGTTCCACCAATCCAGCCACCGGTCAGCAAAGTTTCACTGCTTTCATGTCTAAAGAGAAGGAAGCAGAGATCGGCGCCGAGGAGCATCCCAAGATTCTCAAGGAATTGGGCGGTGCCTACGATGCGATAGAGGTCGGCGCTTACATCGCGCGTATAGGGTCGCAGTTGGCAGCGCTTTCTGAACTACCCAACATTCAATGGCGGTTCACTGTGTTGAACGATCATCGTGTCAACGCCTTCGCACTGCCCGGAGGCTATATATATATTACTCGCGGCTTGCTGGCCCTGGCGGAGAACGAATCGGAAGTGGCTGGCGTTCTGGCCCACGAGATTGGCCATGTGACGGCGCGACATTCGGCGCAACGTTATTCCTCTGCCATGGCCGCCAACATCGGCATGACCGTGCTCGGCGTGTTGGGCAGCGCTGCGGGTGTGCCGTCCGGGGTCGGTAAGATGGCCAGCTTCGGCGCTCAGGCAGCGTTGCAGCAGTATTCCCAGGGCCAGGAACTGGAGGCGGACATGTTGGGCGTCCGTTACATGACGCGGGCGGGATATTCGCCGGATGGCATGACCAGTTTCTTCAAAAAGCTACGGGTACATCGCGACCTGGAAGCCCGTGAACAGGGCCGCAACAGCGTCAGTCATAACATTATGTCGACGCACCCGCGCACCGAGGACCGTATTAGGCAGGCTATCAAACTGGCTAAGGAACGGACTGTGAAGAACCCGAAGGTCCGCCGAGCGGCTTATCTCAAAGCCATCGATGGCCTGATATTCGGTGACGACCCTTCCCAGGGTGTGCGCCGTGGACGGTCGTTTATGCATCCGGACCTGCGCATCGCCTTCGCGGTACCACCGAGATTCGTCATGTTCAACTCACCCCGCAAGGTGGTTGCCTTCGGCCCCGAGATGTCGCGGATTATTTTTGACATGGCTGACCCGAAGGAGGCGAAACGCGTGCAGTCACTGACTAACTACGTTGGGGTGGCATGGGGTCGTCATCTGAATGATCTTCAACGGGCAGAGCGCCTGGAAATTAACGGCCTGCAGGGCGCGACGGTCCAAGGACGCGTGTCAGGACAAGATGGGTTGCGGGATGTCCGTCTCGTCGTCATGCGCGGCGATCGCGAGAAGATCTTCCGCTTCGCCTTCATCACCAAGCCATCGGAAACCCGACGGCTGTCAATCGAACTCCGGCGCACCACCTTCAGTTTTCGCCGCTTGAGCGCCAAAGAAGCCGCTGACATCCGGCCGCTACGAGTGCGTATCACCACCGCAAAACGCGACGATACAGCCGCGTCCCTGGCGAAGCGCTATCCCTTTGAGCGGTTTCAGAAGGAATGGTTCCAGCTGCTGAATAACATGAGGCTTGGCGACAAAATTCGCCCTGGTCAGAAAATTAAGATGGTGACCGACTAGCATTTTGTTTTCAGGCCAGCACGTGGCCAAGGTGTTGTCACCCGCATCTCCAAAACTCCCCTTTATACCCACAGTTTTTACCTATGGGTCGGACCAGAAGTCACAGAATACCCAGCTATTTAATCAGATTTGGGACTTAGGAAGGGAATGGGGTGGCTGAGGGGATTTGAACCCCCGACCTCCTGGACCACAACCAGGCGCTCTAACCAACTGAGCTACAGCCACCACAATGGGCCGGGTTGCCCGACCTCAAGAGGGGGCTTAAGTAGCCCCTCGGCCCAGGGGCGTCAAGCGTCACCCGACCTTCATCGGCGACCGAAAAGTCTCTCAATGTCGTTGAGCTTCAGTTCCACATAAGTGGGGCGGCCATGGCTGCATTGGCCGGAATGAGGCGTTGCCTCCATCTCCCGCAACAAGGCGTTCATTTCGTCACGGTTCAGGCGGCGTCCGGCCCGCACTGACCCGTGGCAAGCCATGGTCGCACAGACATCGCCGATGCGGTCGCGCAGGGCGATGGCCTCGTCCAGGGCGGCCAGATCGTCAGCCAGGTCCCGGACTAGGCCTTGCAGATCGGTCTCTCCCAACAAAGCGGGGGTCTCACGGACGACAATGGCGCCGGGCCCAAATCCCTCGATGACCAGTCCTAGGTCCGCCAACTCTTCAGTCCGAGCAAGTAAGCGGTCGACGGCGTCTTCCTCCAGTTCCACCACCTCGGGGATCAACAGGCCCTGGCGCATGACCCCGTCCGTGGCCAGGGCCGTCTTGATCCGTTCCTCCACTAGGCGTTCGTGCGCGGCGTGTTGGTCGACGATGACGATGCCGTCGGCGGTCTGGGCGACGATATAGGTGGCGTGCAACTGCCCACGGGCGACGCCCAGGGGATAGTCGCTCACGTCCGCTGCCGCGGGATCGTCCTCGGGAGCTATGATGGGGGCCGTAGGGGCTGCTGCCATGCCGGGTAGCGGTGCGTGGTAGGCCCGCAAATCCTTGGCCAGACCGGGATCGACGACAGTCGATGGCATCGGCCGTCCGCCGCCCAGCGGTATGGTCGGCTCGTTCCGAATGGCGCCGAGGGTGGCCTCCGCGACGGTGGTCGCTGCCCGGTGCCCGGCCTCGGCCAGGGCATGCTTGATAGCGCCCACCAGAAGGCCGCGAACCAGGCCATTGTCGCGGAACCGGACTTCCGTCTTCGCTGGGTGGACGTTGACGTCCACGACGGCGGGCGGTGCGGTCAGAAACAGCGCGACGACGGGATAGCGGTCGGAAGCCAAGAAATCCCGGTACGCCCCGCGCAACGCGCCGAACAGCATGCGATCGGTGACCGGCCGGCCGTTGACGAACAAGAACTGCATGGCTGCGTTGCCCCGGTTGAAGGTGGGTAAGCCGGTGTAGCCCGTGAGCCGCAGGCCCTCCCGTTCCGCATTGATGGCCAGCGCGTTGTCGCCGAAATCCCGGCCGATCACCGCGCCCAGACGGCCCAGCCGAGCCGAGAACAGGTCGCCTTGCTCCGGTGGTAGGTCCAGCCGCCGACGATCGCCGTCCGAAAGGGTGAAGCCGATATGGGGATGGGCCATGGCTAGTCGTTTGATGACCTCGCTTACCCGGCTCATTTCGGTCCGCGCCGTCTTCAGGAACTTGAGCCGCGCCGGCGTGGCGTAGAACAGGTCACGGACCTCCACACGGGTCCCCAGCGGATGTGCTGCCGGCACGGGCGGGACGACCTGACCGCCCGCCACACCCAGACGCCAGGCCTCGGTCGCGTCGGCGGTCCGACTAGTGATGAAAAGTCGACTGACCGCACCTATGGAGGGAAGCGCCTCGCCGCGGAAGCCCAAATGGCGGATATCCACCAAATCGTCGTTGGGCAATTTCGATGTGGCGTGGCGCTCCACGGCCAGGACCAATTCCTCCGGCGTCATCCCGCAACCGTCGTCGCTGATGGTCATGGCCGTCCGTCCTCCGTCCGCGACGGTGATGTCGACGTGGGATGCGCCGGCGTCGATGGCATTCTCAACCAGTTCCTTGACCGCCGCGGCAGGTCGCTCAACCACCTCGCCGGCGGCAATTTGGTTGACGAGGGTTTCAGGAAGGCGGCGAATGGTCATTCTGGCAATCCGCGCCAGGACTGGTAGCGCGCCAACAGACCGGCGGTGGAGGAATCATAGGTCCGGGCGCCCGTAGGGACCTCGCCCATGTCAGGAAGCAGGCGCGCTGCGAGTTGTTTGCCCAGTTCAACGCCGAATTGGTCGAAGCTGTTGATTCCCCAGATGACCCCTTGAACGAAGACTTTATGTTCATAGAGCGCCAGCAGCATACCAAGCCGTTTTGGATCCAGGGTTTCCAACAGGATCGTCGTCGACGGTCGATTGCCGGGGCAGGCGCGGTTCACGTCACCGTCACCGTCTGTGCCCAGGGCCAGGGCCTCTGCCTGGGCCAGGAGGTTGGCGATCAGTTTGTCGTGGTGACCGCTAAAACCATGATCCGGACGGGCGACGCCGATGAATTCCACGGCGGCGCCCAAGGGCCCCTGATGAAGCCATTGATGAAAGGTGTGTTGGGCGTTGGTGCCGGCGAGGCCAAACACAATTGGCGCCGCCGCGACGTCCAGGGGTGCGCCGGTTTGCGTCACGCCCTTGCCGTTGCTCTCCATGTCCAGTTGCTGGATGAAGGCCGGTAAGGACCGCAAACGTTCATCATAGGGCACCACGGCAAGGGCGCCCAGACCCTCCATGTTGATGTTCCAGATTCCCGCTAAGGCCAGGCGAACGGGAAGGTTTACCGCCAAGGGCGCATCGCGAAAATGGCGGTCCATGGCGTGAGCGCCGTCCAACATAGCAGCAAAGGCAGACCAGCCCATGGCCAAAGCCGATGGCAGGCCGACGGCCGACCATAAAGAGAACCGGCCGCCGACCCAATCCCAAATGGGGAAGATGTGTTGAGCTGCAATCCCGAAGGCCTTGGCCGCGTCTGGTTTCGCGGTTAGCGCGGCAAAATGACCGCTGACGGCATTCGAGCCCACCGCCTCGGTCAGCCATCGCGCGGCTGAGGCGGCATTGGTCAATGTTTCCTGTGTGGTGAAGCTTTTCGAGCCAACCAAAAAAAGGGTTGTTTCCGGATCGACATCGGCCAGCGCCGCGGCCAAGTCGTGGCCGTCTAGGTTGGCTGCAAACCGAACCTCCGGACAAGCCGTGCGCCCCAGAGCCTCTGAGGTCAGCATGGGTCCTATGTGGGAACCGCCGATGCCGATGTTGATTACATGACGAAAGGGTTTGCCTGTTTTGCCTGTCAGGGATCCATCGTGGACTGCTTGGGCGAACGCCGCTAGGCGCGCCATGGTCGCCGTCACGTCTTCCGCGACGCCGGCGTCGGCGATGCCCGTGCCATCGCGCAGTGCCACATGCAGAACTTTCCGGCCTTCTGTGGTGTTGATGGTTTCCCCGGCGTACATGGCATCGCGCGCCGCGGCCACCCCGGCGTCTTCGGCCAACGCCAGTAAGCCGTCCCAAGCGGCGTAGTCGATACGGTTCTTGGAGAGATCGAGTAGAACCCCGTCAAGCTCCCACGAATTGTTCTTGAATCGGTCCCCATCGGCGCCAAACAGATCAGCGATAGTGTGGGATGCAGTGGTGTCACGATGGCCCGCGAGGGCTCGCCATGCGTCGGTTGCGATGATACTGGTCATAGCGTCCGGAAAACCCCGCAGAAAGCTCGAAGCGAGCTGAGCCTACCAGAGGCGCGCGCCTCTCGCCAGCATGCGCCGGATGCCGCTTAGCGCGTTGCCGGCAAACCTTCTGGGCGCCCCACAACCACGGTGACCAACCGGTTGGCATCCAACAACTTTTTCGCTACGCGTGCGATGTCGTCGCGGGTCACGGCGTTGATGAACGCGTTGCGGCTCTTGACGTAGTCGATCCCTAACTCGGCCAACTGAATGCCGACAAGCATCCGGGCGATTCGCGTGCTACCCGTAAACTGGAGCGGATAGGCCCCCGTCAGATAGGTTTTGGCGTCCTTGAGCTCGTCGTTGGTCACGCCGTTTTCGGCCATGCGATGCCATTCCGCCTTGACGACGTCGAGGGTCTCATGAACCCGCGCGTTGGCCGTGCCGGCCCCGCCGACAGTTGTGGCGCTGGCGCGGCGGGGATTGAGGCCGCTGGAGATGGAATAGGCCAATCCCCGTTTTTCGCGCACCTCGCCATACAGGCGTGAGGTGAAGCCGCCGCCACCCAGGACATGGTTCATGACATAGGCGGCGTAGAAGTCCGGATCGTCGCGGAGCAGGCCTTGGTCGGCGAACAGGATGGCGCTTTGAGGCACGTCCTTGTTGATGACGATGGTGCGTCCGTCCGTGTTGGCGCGGATTTTGGGCAACCGCCAATCGGTACCTTGGGCAGGCAAAGTACCGAAGGTGGCGTCCAGCAACTCGGCTAGTTTGGCTGGCGTGATATCGCCAACGATACCGATCACAAGGGTATCGCGCGTCAGGCGCTGGCTCACGAAGGCGCGCAGGTCGTCCGCTATGATCGCCTTGACGCTTTCGGGGATGCCGTCAGCGGGCCGGCCATACGGATGGCCACCATAGAGGGCTTCGCGCATGGCCTTGCCGGCGATGCTGTGCGGGCTCTCCTCGTCCTGTTTCAGGCCAACTAGAATCTGAGAGCGAATCCGCTCTAGGGGTTCCGCGTCGAAGCGCGGCACATTCAGCGCTAGGCGCAGTAGATCGAAGGCTTTGTCCTGATTACGGACCAGGGTCTGCAACTGGCCGCCAAAATTGTCCATTCCCGCATCAAACCGGATGCGGATGGCTTTGTCTTCCAAGGTCTTCTGAAAGGACTGAGAATCCAGATTGCCAGCGCCCTCATCCATGGTCGATGCAACCAGGTTGGCCAATCCAACCTTGCCTTTCGGATCGAGCGCCGCGCCGCCGCGAAAGGCGAACCGCATGGTGACAATGGGGTTTGAATTATCTTGGACCAGCCAGGCTTCAAGGCCGCCGGGGGTCTTCACACGCTCTACGTTGATGGCCAAAGCCGGCCCCGCACCGATAAGTAGAAGGCCGGTCAGAATCGGCCGAAGGAAACGGGTAACGAACACCGGCTCAGCTCTCTCTCGCCGGCAGCAGGAGGCCGGTCACGGATCGGTTGTTGTCGAACAAGGCCTTGGCCGCTTCGTTGATTTGTTTCGCCGTCACCGCGGCGATGTTGTCGGGCCAGCTTTCTACGTCGTCGACACTGAGTCCTGACGCCAGCGCCGCCCCGAGGGCGCGGGCGCCACCGCTTAGGGAATCTCGGGCATAGACCGCTTCGGCGACCATGCGTTCCTTGGCCCGAATGACCTCGTCCGCGGTGATGCCGTTTTTGATGATATCGGTGATTTCTGCTACGACGGCCATTTCCAAGGCGTCCATGGTAACGTCGCCGCGCGGGCTGGCGTAAAGGACGAACCGGCCTGGGCCGCGATCATCACCGCGGTAATAAGCCCCCGACGAGACGGCGGTCTTATTCTCCACCACGAGGCGCCGATACAGACGGCTGGACGCGCCGCCGCCGAGAATGTTCGACAAGACCTCGAGAGGATAGACATGGGTCTTATCCCCCCATTGAAGGGTGGGCGCCAGGAAGCTGCGCCGCCAGGACGGCTGGCGGACCCGCTTGTCACGCAAGACGACCTTGCGGGCGGCTCTCTGTGGCGGCTCCTTGGCGCGGTTCCGAACCACCGGCGGTTGGGCTGGGATCTTGCCGTAGTACTTCTTTGCCAGCGGTCTCACCTGTTCCGCCGTAATTGCGCCAGCGACTACCAGGATGGCGTTGTTGGGCGCGTACCAGCGTTTGTAGAAGGCCATAATCCGTTTGATGTCGAGGGCCTTGATGTCATGTTCCCAGCCGATTACCGGATTGCGGTAAGGATGGTTGAGAAACAATGCGCCGTTGATGTGTTCACCCAAGATTGCGCCGGGGTTGTTGTCGACCCGCGAGCGGCGTTCTTCCAGGACAACCAAGCGCTCAGGCTCGACTTCCTTGTCCGTGATCACCAGGTTGGTCATCCGGTCGGCCTCCATTTCCATGACCATTTCCAACCGATCCGTGGCGATAGTCTGGAAGTAGGCGGTGTAGTCCGTCGACGTGAAGGCGTTTTCCTGGCCGCCGTTGCGGGCCACGATCTGTGAAAACTCACCGGGCTTGCGCTTCTTCGTGCCCTTGAACATAAGGTGTTCGAGGAAATGTGCGATGCCCGTTTCCCCGGGCCCTTCATCGGCGGAGCCGACCCGGTACCACACCATGTGGGTAACCACGGGCACGCGGTGGTTTTCGACAATGACCACCTGCATGCCATTTTTCAGGGTGAAGGTGGTGGGGTTGAAGACCGCGGCCTGGGCTTCCGGCACGCTGGTCAGGACAAGGAGGACGGCGAAAAATATTTTTTGGAATAATGGCATGGAAAGTCTCAGACAGGTTGTAGCTATAGGGATGCAGCGTTTATACCTAAATAATATGGCGCCTTTGCGGCAGATTTTATCTGAATTGAGCGTGGGCAGATTGCGGGGCTGGACAACCGGTGCGGCGACCTAAAAATCCAACAGGCCCTTGCGCATCTGCTTGCGCTTCACTTCGGGAATTTCGCCTTCATTAATGGGCTTGCCAAGGGCCTGGTTGGACATGATGCGTTTCTGTTCTTGCTTCGCATCGACCACAATCCCCGGGTTAGATTTGTCGTCAACCCAGAAAATCAGCTTGTTGACGAATAGCTGGTCTTCATCGGCTAGAACCGATGATTCTTGATTGATCAGCCGGCGGATATTGGGTTCCGCCTTGTCGGCGCCCGTCTGGGTGATCAGCGCTTGTAGGCCGGGACTTCCAACGTTGGCAGTTTTCGTCGTGGCGTCGGGTCGGACGGCGTTCTTCCCAAGAATAGCTTCGCGGGCCTGATCCATGGGCGAGACTTTTTGCGGGCGAGATTCGCCAGGAGCTGGCGGGCGAAGGCCGTATTCGGGAGGCAGACTAAGCGGTGGGCGCTTGAAGACGACAAACTCATCCGGCGCGTTCTTTCCGCCCCCAACGGATTTGCGAACTGAATCACAACTGACGAGAGCCCCGCCGAAGAGTGTCAAGACCGCGAAAACGAGCAGCGAACGGATCATCCTTCGTTTCATTCCGGAAATCTACGCTCAAACCGGTGAATTTTCAACAAGTTAGGATTCCTCATGCTCGCCAAAAAAGGAGTCCCAGATCAACGCCGCCGCGCCACAGGTGATAGCGATGTCTGCGACGTTGAAGGCGGGCCAGTGATAACCGGCCCAATGAAAGTCCAGGAAGTCAACCACGGCGCCCAACAACACCCGGTCGATGACGTTACCCACTGCGCCGCCGACAATTAGTCCAAGCGCCCCCGTCACCAAGAGCGTGTTGGCGCGCCACATCCAAACAAGAAGCGCGGCGGTAATGGTGAGTGCCAGGCCCGCAAGAATCCAGCGGCCCATGGGCGATTGCATATCCAGCATACCAAAGCTGACACCTCGGTTGAGTCCCAAGACCAGATTGAAGAAGTCGGTTAATGGGATGATCCGAGGTGGCCGCATGACCGTCTCTACTATCCACCATTTGCTAGCTTGGTCGAGCGCCGCGATCAGGCCCGCCAGGATTAAGCCAAGGTGAACTTGGTTCGGGATCATCCGTGGCCGAGAGGTTGGTGGTTGTCGGCCGCATCGGCGCAGCGCCGGCAGACCGTGGGATGGCCGTCGACGGAGCCGACATCTTCCAAAACTTGGTAACAGCGATCGCATTTCTCACCGCCGGCAAGGGCCGGCACCACGGCGACGTCCGCAACATCTTCCAACCGGAAGGCGTCTTCGGGGGTGGCGTCCGTATCAAACGAAGCGCCCGACGTGATGAACAGTTCGGCGGCGTTCAGGTCAGCGAACAGGGCGGCCGTGTCCGCATCCGTGAACACCCGCGGCGCGGCCTGCAGGCTGGAACCAATTCGCTTCTCGGCGCGCTCCAGTTCCAGCGCGCCCGTTACAGCCCGGCGCACGGCCCGTACCCGTCGCCATTTCTCCATCAATGCATCATCGCGCCAGGCATCTGGCAGGTCTGGGAAGGTTCGGAGATGTACGCTGTTGACCGCATCCTCGCCGGTCCTCGCCAGCCAGGCTTCCTCTGCCGTGAAGCAGATGAAAGGCGCCAGCCAGGTCGTCAGGCAGTTGAACAATTCATCCAAAACCGTGCGCGCGGCGCAGCGACGCGGTTCGTCCAGGCGGTCGCAGTACAGGCTGTCCTTGCGGATATCCAGATAAAAGGCGGAAAGATCCACCGTGCAGAAGTTGTGCAGCTCCGTGAAGAAGGTGTGGAATTGAAAAGTTTCGCAGGTCTCGCGCAGCGCCGTGTCTATTCGCCAAAGGCGGTCTAGGACCCAGCGCTCAAGCTCCGGCAGATCCTCCAGGGGCACGCGTTCCGCATCGGAGAACCCATGCAGGTTGCCCAGTAGGAACCGCAGGGTGTTGCGCAGCCGGCGGTAGATGTCGGCCTGTTGTTTAACGATCTCGGGACCGATTCGCAGGTCCTCCGAATAGTCCGAACCGATCACCCATAGCCGAAGAATATCGGCGCCCTGCTGATTGTAGACGTTCTGTGGTTCGACGATGTTGCCTAGGGACTTCGACATCTTCTGGCCGTCCTCGGCCATGACGAAGCCATGGGTGAGTACCGTTTCGTAGGGTGCAC
>CAJWVP010000071.1 GCA_913048145.1 uncultured Rhodospirillaceae bacterium | reverse complement strand
GCACGTCTGTCGGCACCAAGGCTTTCTGTGAGACATCCGATGGCAATTCGTCCTGCAACTGGTCTGCCTCGTCCACCTCGTCTGCCTGCTGGTGCAGTTTCTGATTGAGCGCAAATCTCTCTTCGCGCGACAAGCGTCGCCTGACACGCGACGACGCGGAAGCTTGCGGCGCTGCGCCTGTCAGTTGCTTGTCATGCGCCCCTTGGTCCTGCCCCTCCTGTTGCGAGCAGTGCACGGTCGCAGGCGAAAGCGAAACCGCACGCCATGCGGTCCAACAAGCATTCGCCAGCGATCGACTGCGGGTTTATGCAACCGAAGATGTGGTGGGCGTCGAAGGGGCCGTAGTAGTCGCCCACTCCCGCGTGATCGCGGCCGACGATAAGATGCGAGCAGCCGTAGTTCTGCCGGATCAGAGCGTGGAACAGAGCCTCGCGCGGACCGGCATAACGCATCTCGATAGGGTAGCCCGCTTGCACCACTGTGCCGGGACGGAAGTAGTTGTCGATCATCGCCTGGATTGCCTCAGTCCGCACGTCGGCGGGGATGTCGCCTTCCTTGAGCTTGCCCAGGACCTGATGGATGAACACCCCGTCGGTCACTTCGACGGCGATCTTCACCAGATGTTCATGGCTGCGGTGCATGGGGTTGCGGGTCTGGAAGGCGGCAACCCGCGACCAGCCTTTTTCTTCGAATACCGCGCGGGATTCGGCAGGGCTTAGATAAAGATCGGAAAACTGATCGGGAAAGTCGCCCTCGTCTAGGACCGTCACCGGCCCGGCCAGGTAAACGGGGCCATGGCGCAGGACGGAGGCAACGCCTGGGTGTGCCTCGTCAGTTGTCTTGTAGACACTCTCACACTCGATGGACTTGTCCGGCGCGTAAATCTCGGTGACAGTCATTACGGCCATGATGCGGCTGGTTTCGCCGTCTGTCAGGGCGACCTCCTGTCCGATTTCGATCTGCCTGGCCAATTCCTCGCTGGCGGACAGGGTTACCGGGATCGGCCAGAAGGTGCCGTTTGCCAACGCCATGTCTACGCAACTGCCCCGCCAATCGGCCTCGCCCATGAACCCATCGAGTGGCGTATAGGCGCCCAAGGCGAACATGAGAATGTCGGAAACTTCCCGCGTCGTCATGGGTACAGGCGTCAATTCGGTGGCGCCGGCCAGTCCGGCGTCGCGGTCTTCGGCCGGCGCCAGCAGTGGCTTGAGTTTGCTGCTACCGTGTGGCGGTACAAGTTTCGACATGTCGGTTTTGCTCCCCAAAAGCGGAAAATTGGAACCGCACTAGGGCGGCGTCGCAAACTACTGCCGAAGCTGCGGACCTGGCAAGTGCCATCCCCATGTGGCTGTCCACTGTATTGGAGACTGGACGCCGGACCCACCAGTGCACTGCGCCATGGGATGAGCCAGCCTACGCAACGGGCAAGGATCACCAAGAAATGACGATTGCCCTATCAATATTAATGGTTTTGACGCATGGGTTCCTGAGCTCTGTAAGGGTATTCTCAGTGCGTGATCAATGATTGGCACTGGCGCAAGCCAAACGCTAAGCCCAAGGTTTTCGTCCAGGCCGCGGTCCGGTGCAGCGTTTCCAAAGACTATTGCGAAGTGAACAGTGAGCTTGAAATCCAATGGCTTTTAACGCTCTGCATGCGACACTATGGATATTGGTAGACCGCCGAGCAAATTGGGGTGGCCGGCGACCGCAACATCGTGAACTGATCCGCTGATCCTTTGAAACGTCCGAACGTGAGGGCTCCAAACCTACGATATTCGCATGGGCGACGGCCGAGTTGTAGAGATTGCTGAAGTCCTCGCATTTGAAGGCGCAACGGAAATTGACGGCCGTGGCTACATGGTGTTGCAGGCATTGATCTATGCGCACATGGACCTAGACAAGACCTTTTTGTGAACATCTGACGGGGCCATAGGGCCTATTCTCTTGCGCGTGGCACTCCGCTATGCTCGCCGCTAGTATATCCTGGGAGGAAGACATGGCATTATCGGAATACAAGCTGGCACTGGTTACCGGCGCCTCTAGCGGCGTTGGCGCAGCCTGCGTCCGTGCGCTGAGAGAGAAAGGCGTCGACGTGGTCGCCTTGGCGCGGCGCGAAGACCGTTTGGCAGCTCTGGCGGATGAGACCGGTTGCCGGACCATGAGCCTGGATCTCATGGACACGGACGCCATCTACGCAAAATTGCCGGGCTTAGACGCGGATATCCTGGTCAACAACGCAGGTCTTGGACGCGGTTACGAAGGGTTCTTGAAGTCCTCGGCCGCGGAAATCGACCAAATGGTGGACTTGAATGTCACCGCTGCTTTCCACGTGACTCGGGCATTAGCCGAGGGCATGGCCGAACGCAAGAGCGGTCACATCGTCCAGATCGGGTCTATCGCCGCGCTCTATCCTATCGGTTTCCCGGTTTACGGCGCCACCAAAGGTGCGGTGCACCTGTTTTCCCAGCATTTCCGAACCGAGTTGTCGGGCACCGGGGTTCGGCATACGGAGATCTGTCCAGGACGCATCGCCACCGAGTTCTTCGACGCGGCCTTCAAGACCCAGGAGGACCGGGACGCCTTCCTCTCCGGCTATTCCCCCCTGCAGCCCGACGACGTGGCTGCGGCTGTTCTGTTCGCCCTGGATGCGCCCTGGCACGTCAATGTGTCGACGATTGAATTGACGCCCACCGAGCAGGTGCCCGGCGGCGCGATTATCGAACAGGCGCGATCAAACTAAGGAGACGGTCATGGACACGCGCAATTTCGGAGCAACCGACATCAATACATCTTCCGTGGTGTTCGGCGGCGGCTTCGTGGGTGGCATTCTTATCGATTCCGATGACGACACCCGTCGCCAAGCCATCCGCATGGCGCTCGACGGGGGCGTAAACTGGGTCGACACGGCGCCCATGTACGGCCAGGGCAAATCAGAGAAAGCCCTGGGTTGGTTGCTAGCGGAGATCGATGATGACCCGATCGTCTCTACCAAGGTCAACCTGGATACAACGCGCCTGGATGACATTGCCGGGCAGGTAGAGGAAAGCCTCGCCACCAGCCTGGAACTGTTGGGCCGTCAATCCGTAGATGTGGTTCATCTCCACAACCGGATCACGTTGACCACCCAGGGCCGCGATATGGCCGTGGAACGGGTCATTGGGCCGGGTGGCGCACTTGAGGCCCTGGAAGAGATGCAGCGTCAGGAGCTGACGCGCTATATTGGCATCACGGCACTGGGTGACACAAAGTGCTGCACGGCGGTGGTGAATACCGGCCGGGTCCAGTCGGCGCAGGTCTACTTCAACATGATCAACCCGAGTGCAGCGCGGGCACCAGGTCACGACTTTCCGGGACAAGATTTTTCAGGATTGTTGCAAGCCTGCCGCGACCACAGCGTCGGCACCATGGGCATCCGCGTGTTCGCTGCTGGTATTCTGGCCACTGATGTGCGCCATGGGCGCGAGATCATTATCACTGACGACACCGACGTCTCCAGCGAAGAGGCTCGCGTCCAAGATGCATTCCGGAAACTCGGCATGAATACTGACGGCAACACGATCCATGGTACACGGGCTGAAACGGCTCTGCGTTATGTGCTGTCGGAGCCCATGGTGGATTGTGCCATTGTCGGATTGGCCAAATTGGATCACTTGCGTCAGGTCCTACGCGCCGCCGAGGCCGGTCCCTTGCCGGTGGACGCGATGGCTACACTCGGCTAGCGACCCCAGCGCAGCGCGATGGGATCAAGTGGCCGGGCGAGATCCAAAAGTTGGGTACGTGTTTCTGTAGGTAGCGGCGGCAACGGGTGGCGCACATGATCCGTTGTGATTACGCCGCCCTCCATCATGATGGCCTTGCAAGCCCGAAGCCCGCATTGGCGGTTCTCGAAATTAATCAGCGGTAGGATTTTCGCATACTGGGTTTCAGCGACAGTCGAATCGCCGGCAGCGTGATGTGTCAGCACCGGTCTGATGAGATCAGGCAGTAATGCGCTCGGCATGGTGCCCGTCGCGCCGGCGTTTAAGTCGGCAATGAGGGTAATCGATTCCTCACCGTCGAAGGGGCCAGCGATGGCGTCACCGCCGGCGGCAATAAGCGCGCGCAGCTTATCGGCGGTCTGCGGTGTTTCGATCTTGAAGTAGGAAACGCCCGACATCTCCGTCGCCATGCGAACCAATAGATCGATGGAGAGATCGACCCCGCTTAGGGGTGCGTCCTGGACCATGATCGGAACACCAGCAGCTTCGGCCACGACAGTGAAATGCTCGATGATCCCTTGCGGGCCGGCCTTCAGAAGCGCGCCGTGGTAGGGTGGCATCATCATGATCATTGCCGCACCCCGTTGGGCCGCTTGTTTGGCACGAGTAGCGGCGATGCGGGTGGAGAAGTGTGAGCAGGTCGCGATTATCGGCACCCGGCTGGCTACATGATCCATGCACAAATCCAGGAGTTCTATCCGTTCTTCATCGCTCAATAGAAACTGTTCGGAATAATTGGCCAGGATGCAGATACCATCGACACCTTGGTCGATCATGCAATCGAGGACGCGTTTCTGGCTTTCGGCATCAATGGCGCCGTCGTCTTTGAATGGCGTGGGGGCAATGGGGAAGACGCCTTTATAGATCTTATTCATGATCGGTCCTTAACCTTTGTAGGTTTCAGTGTGATCCTAGTCTAGAATAGAGAGATGGGGCCCTACCAGTCATGTGCACGTTTCCGCCCAATGTCAGCGCCCACAAGAAAACCCTGGCGTTTACACAAGGCACGGTGCCCGCCGGGCTGCTCACGGATCATGCTACCAAAGACGATGTCAGGGGCGTGGTCCACGTGTTGTCTAGTAAACTTCAATTGGGGTAGGCGGGCTACGAGATGGTGACTGTCTTGTGCTTGGGAACGCCGGAGATAATTGAACCGATCCAAGCCCGTCACGTGACGCCCCTGGGAATGCTCGAATTTTACATGGAATTCTATCTCTAAGAGGCAGGGGAGCCCGGGACTGTGGAAAAGATTTTTGGCAAACACTCGGTCCGCGCCGTGTTCCTGACGCGGCCCCAGGATATCCAGCGCATGGCTATTGCCGGCAAAGAAGAATACCATCAGGAATTCATCGACTTCGCACAGAAAAACGGTATCGAACCTGAATTTCTCGACTGGCCGACATTCCGGCGTCTGGGTGAATTTACGGAAGATGACAAACACCAGGGCATTGTGGTGTTTGCTAATCCCCGCCCGCACTATGGCGACCGAGATCTGGATATCCTGGAACATGGGCGTTGTATTCTGGCACTCGATCAAGTCTCCAACCCGCAGAACTTCGCTACCATCCTGCGCGGCGCCGCATTCTTCGGAGTTGATGCCGTTCTGGTCATGAAGAACCGGTCGGTCAGCCTGAGTTCGACGGTAGTCCGCTATGCCGTGGGCGGTGCGGAATTCGTTAAGGTGTTCCGGGTGACCAATGTGTCTCGCGCGTTGCAGGACCTGAAGGGACTGGGCTATTGGGCCTACGGCATGGATGAGCGTGGCAAAAAGACCCTGGCGCAGGCCGAGTTCGCCGAGAAAACCGTTATCGTCATCGGCGCCGAGGGCGAAGGCCTTCGCGAGAAGACGCGTAAGTACTGTGATGAGTTGGTCCAGATTCCAGGTGGGCGCGAAGGGGTTGAGAGTCTGAATGCCGGGGTTGCGGCCACAGTCGCTATGGCGGAGTTCTTCCGCGGCTGAGGGCGTCTCCGCGATTGCTGTGACGCAACGAATATTCTAATCAATTTGTTATCTTGTCTCCGGAGGTTCTCATGATCGATCTGGACCAACTTCAGTTTATCGGAAGCGGTCTGCACCGTCCCGAATGCGCGTTGGCGCGCGTGGACGGAACGTTGCACATGGCCGACTGGCGGGGCGGGGTCACGTTGCTGGCCTCCACGGGAGATATGGTCACTGTGCTGGCGAAAGGGGATTTTCAGCCGAAACCCAACGGCATTGCGATCCTGCGTGACGGTGGATGGCTACTCACGCATTTGGGCGATACAGACGGCGGCGTATTCCGGTTGACGCCAGATGGTGAACTGACGCCGTTCCTCACCAGTGTCGACGGTATCGATCTGCCGCCGACCAATTATGTTCACGTGGATGGTCAGGGCCGGACCTGGGTGACGGTGAGCACGCGCCTCCAACCGCGGGACCTGGGATACCGGGCCGATTGTTCCGACGGATTTATAGTCTTGGTGGATGATGCGGGCGCGCGCATCGTTGCGGACGGTTTAGGCTACACCAACGAATGTCTAGTCCACCCGGAAACAGGACAGCTTTATGTCAACGAAACCTTCGCCCGCCGTCTGACACGATTTGATGTTTCCGGTAGCGGTAATCTCGTGAATAAGACAACGATCACAGAATTCGGTGAAGGAGAATATCCGGACGGTCTGACCTTCGATGCGGACGACGGCGTGTGGATCACTTCCATCGTGTCCAATCGCGTCATTCGAGTGGACCGCAACGGTAACCGTGAAATCATCGTCGAGGACAGCGACCCTGATCATATCGCGTGGACTGAGGCGGCCTACCAGGCTGATCAGTTGGGCCGGTCGCACCTGGACAAGGCGGCCGGGAAGAAGCTCAAGAACATATCCAGCCTGGCTTTTGGCGGACCGGATTTGAAGACCGTCTATCTCGGCTGTCTGCTCGGAGATTCCATCGCCACGTTCCGGACGGATCAGGCGGGCCTCGCGCCATATCATTGGCACTCATAGGAGAGGGTCGATGTTGGAAACACAGGTGCAGCGGCGCCTGGCCACAGTCGGTACGGGTTATTTCAGTCAGTTCCACCATGACGCTTGGAGGCGGTTGGATGTGAACTTGGTTGGCGTCTGCTCCCTGAACAAGGTCCAGGCGGCGGCGACTGCTGCCGCCTTCGCCGGCTGTCAGGCCTTTGATGATTTCGAAACCATGTTGGACGCGGTCAAGCCCGACCTGGTGGACATCATAGTACCACCCGACATGCACATGGCGTTCATTGAGATGTGCGTGGCGCGCTATATCCCGATTATTTGTCAAAAGCCCTTCACCCGTTCCCTGGCAGAGGCGGAAGCGGCGGTCCAATTGACAGAAGATGCCAGCGTGCCTTTGTTCGTGCACGAAAACTTCCGCTTTCAGCCGTGGCACATGAAGATCAAGGAGATGCTGGACGCTGGTAGGGTTGGCGAGGTCTATCAGGCCACGTTTCGCCTGCGGCCGGGAGATGGTCAGGGCCCTGAGGCCTACCTTCGCCGGCAACCCTACTTCCAGAAGATGGAGCGCTTCTTAGTTCACGAAACGGCGATACACCTGATCGATGTTTTTCGAGGCTTTTTCGGCGAAATCGAGACCGTGACCGCAGAACTCACCCAATTGAACCCGCATATCGCGGGCGAAGACGCGGGCTTCATAATCATGAAATTTGAAAGCGGCGTGCGCGCGCTCTTCGACGGCAATCGCCTGTCCGACCACATCGCTGAGGACCGGCGTCGAACCATCGGCGACATGTGGGTAGAGGGGTCGAAGGGCACCATCCGCCTCAGCGGTGACGGAAAGGTTTTCTTTAGGGCCTTCGGCGCTAACGCGGAAGAGGCCGTCCTGTTCGATTGGGAGGCCCGGGGCTTCGCCGGCGATAGCGTCTACCGGACGCAGAAACAGGTTCTGGACCATTTGACTTTAGGGTCTGCCGTAGCCAACACGGGACGGGACTACCTGGCGAACCTCCGCGCCGAGGAAGCCGTCTACGAATCCAGCGAAACTGGACGGCGGATTTTTCTGGTCTGATCGTTGCCGCCGGTTTGCGTGTTGCAGACAGGCCGTTATGATCAATTACTGCGAGGATCCTGCCCAGCGACAACATCTAATCCGGGAGACGATTTTCATGACTGAGGTAACCACCCTTTGCGTTGCAGGCGCCAGCGGGCTCGTCGGTTCAAATATTGTTCGGGCCGCGTTGCAACGCGGTTACGCCGTTAATGGCACTCTCCGCGACAGGAACGCGCCTGAAAAAGCATTCTATCTAAAGGCCCTACCAGGCGGTGAAAACCTCTCACTGTTCAGTGCCGAGATGGGCGACGAGGCATCCTTCGCTGCGCCTTTGGATGGCGCCGACGGTGTGTTTATCACTTGTCTCATTCCCACCTATAAGGGGACCGACGGCACGCTGGCCAAGGAAATGGATGACACTCGCGGTTATGCGGAGATCATCATGCCCACGGTCGACGGCTGCCTAAACATTCTCCGCGCGGCGCATCTCCAGGGTGTACGGACAGCGGTGATCTGTTCGTCCACATCGAGCACTAATCCTGTCCCGTCGGTGCCGGTTAAGAACGAGGTCGATCATTGGTCGGATGCCGATGAGCAATGTCGGGCGAAGAAGTACACGTCTGCAACCAAGACCGTCATGGAGAAGGCCGCTATGAAATTTTGTGCTGAACACGGCATCCGCCTCTCCATCATATTGCCGACGGGCCTCTACGGCCCGGCGATCCTGCCCGAGCACATGAACCACAATCCCTTTGCCTGGTTGAAACGCGTCATCGATGGCGGTTCCGCGCGTCATGAGAGGACGCCCAACGATTCCGCTTCCATGATCCACTTGTATGACCTCGCAAACCTGTTTTTGGCAGCGTTTGAAAACCCTGATGCATCTGGCCGATACTTTGGCGTCTACAAGAGCCTGCACTGGCAGGAGATTTATGCTGAGTGCAAGAAGTTTCTGCCCCACATGAAGATGCCGGCCCCTATAATGCAACCTGCGGCGACGCCGACCGGGTTTGACTTCGCCCGCCGCGACAGCCTTGGCGTCCAGTTACGCGACTTTCCCACGTTTCTGCGAGAAACCATCGAGTGGATTCAGTCCGAGCCGTTTACAAAATAGGAAGCCCCCCAAAAGCCCCCGTCGAAAGCTCAATAAGGTGATCATGGCTCAGATTTTCGCTGCCAATCCATGCGCCACAAGAACGTCGATACGCTGACCAGTCACATCTCCACCGGAGGCAAGGAGACATGATGTCTAAACCACTGATGTTTGCCGCCATCGGCATCGATCATCGCCACATCTATGGCCAAGCCCAGCAAATGATGGACATCGGCTGGGACTTCGCCGCCTGGTGGACCGAGGGCACACCGACCACCATGGCCGGGTTTGAGAAACGCTTCGGCAACATAAAACGGGCGCGTGACCGCCAATCGATCCTCCAGCATGACGACATCGACCTAATCCTCATCGCAGCCGTACCGGCGGACCGGGCGAGCTTGGCTATCGAAGCCATGGAGCATGGGAAAGACGTGATGGTCGACAAGCCCGGCTGCACCACTTTGGCGCAGTTGGATCGCATCAAGGAAACCGTTGCCCGGACCGGACGCATTTGGTCCATCGACTTTTCCGAGCGTTTCGAGGTGCCGGCCGTCACCATGGCCAGCCGACTGGTGGCCGAGGGGGCCATTGGTCGCGTCGTCCAGACCGTTGGCCTGGGGCCACACCGCCTCAATCGCAACACCCGGCCCGATTGGTTCTTCCAGCGCGCGCGTTACGGCGGCATCCTGTGCGATATCGCTTCCCATCAGATCGATCAGTTCTTGCACTTCACCGGGGCTGAAGACGCGGAGGTTGCTATGGCCCGGGTGGCCAATTTCTCTAACCCGGACACTCCCGAACTCCAGGACTTTGGCGAAATCTCATTGCGCACACCTACGGCTTCCGGTTACATCCGCGTTGATTGGTATACACCTGACGCTCTGCCCAATTGGGGGGATGGGCGGTTGTTCCTTGTCGGTACGGAAGGCACCATCGAAATGCGCAAATATTGCGAGTTCGGCGCGGACGCGCGGACGGATAACCTCTACCTAGTCAACGGCGAACGGTTTGAATATATGGACGCCCGAGAGTCGGGGCTTCCTTATTTCCAGAACCTGACCGACGATATCATTAACCGGACCGAGACTGCTATGACCCAGTCCCATGCTTTCAAGGTGACACAACTGGCGATCCACGCCCAGATTCTGGCCGAACAAACTACAGCGTCTTAGTTAGGTAAGATCAGGGTCGGCATCAATGTATCGCCGCATCGGCCGGGTGTGATTGACACGCGACCTTCCGCGTCTGGCGAGGCGTCGCGGAGTTCTCCCGTCGCCAAATCGACGATTGATCCGCTACCCATGACGGTCACGGTCTCGCTGCTGGTATCCGGCACGGCCAGGAGGACTGCACCCGCGTCACTATTCAGTGTGATGCTCAGTCCGCCGGGGCATTTGACTCGTTCCCCGGGACTCAGCTTTCCACCTACGTGGTTGAGCGAGGCGTTCATATGACGCACCAGGTGGCAGCCAGCGCGCGGATTGAACATTCGGTCCAGCACGCCGAGACGAGGGAAGTAACCGCGATCGTTGTCGGCCAATGTATCCGCATAGATTGTCACGCGATCGAAGGCCGCGGCAGCCATCATGGCCTCGGCCATGCGGTTGACTA
>CAJWVP010000070.1 GCA_913048145.1 uncultured Rhodospirillaceae bacterium | reverse complement strand
GTTACTATGTTCTAAAAAACAAGACCTTTTTAGTTTGACCGACAGTTTCCTTGCAGACGCCTCGTTCATGGTCGGCGGTGATGGGCTGGAATACCCTCGGGAACATGATGATAGGGCTGCTGGTCAATAGTGAAGATTGCCATTTGAGGTTGAAAGCCCGAGGGATCGTCGAGGGTCCCAATCTTAATGATGAACGACCCTGGGCGTGCCGGGCTGCGGGTGCCAATTGCAGTGCCGCAGGTAGCGCAGAAGAATCGTGTCACTGGCCGTTCGAGGTCCTTGCGTGCAAAGCTGGCAGGTGTTCCCTTGGTAAAACGAAATCCCTTCTCGGGTACTATCATGATCGCGTTTGGATTGCCGCCGGTGATGTACTGGCACTCGCGGCAATGGCATTGCAATTGGCCTTGGGCCGGTTTTTCGGAAAAGTAGCGAATCTCGCCGCAATAGCAGCCACCTTCGATAGCCATGTTGAGCCTCCGTTATGGACGTCGGAATGATTGCGCCCGATTATATATCAAAATACCTCATTGAACGGCCTCAGGTCGATCTCAAAGCTCCACGCCGAGGGGTACTGCAGGCACGCCCCTCCGATACCTTCAACAGCGCCACCACCAAGAATTAGAGCGATGGAATGAGACATGGGCGGTACTTTTCTATACGTGATGGACAGATCGGAGAGGGAAACAACAGCAACTTAACCATGGTGCAGCCTACATCAGCTACGCCGGCTCACAATAAAGCGATTTGGAGTAGCCCTCGCTAGCTCAATATTCCCGTGTTAGCCATCACTTAAACACTGCCACCTTTAGTCCCACAAAGCCATGCAGCGACTTCTGGCGCCTATCTTGGGCAGCAGCTGTTTTGGACAATTGTGTCACCGTAACAATCACTATCTCCCTATTATGTTCACACATCTCCAAAACCCGAACCGGCATAATACACCGTTTCTCTTGCGGTCTTTACCTGTACCGAATTCTGTTGCTGACATATGGTTACACCATGCTGCGGAATACGACCCAAATAGGGTTGCAATATAGGTCAATCTCACCCGGCACGGGTGCAAGTGCATTTTTGCCGCACGGTCGGATTGCCGGTAGGCGGCCTTCAAGCCAATAAATCGAGGGCGCCCTGCAGAATGTAGGCAGCGGCCATCTTGTCGATCACCTCGCCACGCCGTTTTCGCGTCATATCCGCTTCGCCTATGAGAAACTTTTCCACGGCCGATGTCGACAGACGTTCGTCCCAAAAGGCGATGCCGATCTCGTGCCGTTCCAGGAAATTCGCTGCGAATTGCCGGGTTGACTGGCAGCGAGAGCCTTCCTTTCCGTCCATACTGACTGGCAACCCGAATACCAATCCCGTCACGTTGCGTGCATTGATGATCTTAATAAGTGCTCGCGCGTCTTCGGTGAATTTATGACGTTTGATTGTCTCTAATGGACTGGCAATTATTCCTGCCGGATCAGCGATGGCCAAGCCAATGGTCTTGCTCCCTAAATCCAAGCCCATGAGGCAGGTGCCGGGTGGAGTTTCTTTCTTTAGTTCGTGCACGGTTCTAATGCTCATATCCCGGTGTTTACTATTGTACACCGCGGAAGAAAAGGATTTGGCAAACCGTGTGCGGCTCACATATCATATCGAAGTCCATAATTCTGCATTCTCTTAATGAGGACGACCACGGTGAGGATATCGGGTCTTCGATTAGCAGGAAGTATGCTATTGGCTGTAGTCCTGAGCGCTGCGACACCGACGCCCGCACAAACGACCGAACCAAAACACAAAACCATCCCCTTCCTCAAGACCCAGGTGTATCCTGTCGACGGTACATACTTGGTTCTTCAGGATGCGAACGTCCGTATCCGCCCTGCTACCAAGGGCCGGCGAGTCGGTCGCCGTGCGCGCGGCGAACGTGTCCGTGTCGTCGGGCGTGCGAAAGGGCACTGGCTGGCCATACGTGGCGACGACGGCAAGGACATCGGATTTATTTACCACTCCACCCTGATGCCGGTCATCGACGGGGTACTGGAGACGACCATCGAAGGCCGGCTCCCGGTATCTGCCTCCCGACAATGCCATTATGATTTGCGCTTCGAAGGCAAGACCCCGGCCGAAGGCCAAGCCTTCGAATTCGCGGACTACGGTGTCAAATGGACATGCGATATCGCGGGACGGCAGGTCATCTTCCACACGCCCATGTTCCTGACCGAAGGCCCATATAGCGGAACATTCAAGCGGGACCACCAGATCACCATCGATATTATGGATCTTTCCGACAACATGGAGAATGTGATGTCCACCCATACCCTATGGGACCGGGACAAGGCCGTGGTCCGGTTCGACGCGGTAACGGTCAAAAAGTTCGCCGACAAACCCAAGGTGTCGGAAACTAACGCCCGAACCCTCTCCGAAGCGCTCCACGCAGCCGTGCAGATTTCGGCATCCGCCTGGAATGACTCCCTGTGGACCGCCATCGCCCAACGACACGCCAAAACGTCAAACTGAAATCGCCTCGCCTTTGCAAGCCCGACAACGCAGTCTTAAGGTGCCGTAACCAAAGAGGAGGCCGTCTGATGAGCGCTTACGTGGGTGACAGCAAACTGTTTCGCGATCAATTTGGAACGCCGGAAATGCGCGCTGTTTTCGATGACCGCATGACAGTTCAGAAATGGCTGGATACGGAAGTGGCCTTAGCTGCGGTGCAGGCGGCATTGGGCATGATCCCCAAGGAAGCTGCCCAGGCCATCGCCGAGACTGGTGACGCGAACACCTATGATCTGGCTGCCATGAAGGCTGAGATGGACCGCACCAGTCATCCCATCGTCCCGTTGGTCCGAGCCATGGAGGCCAAATGCGACCCCGAATGGGCCGGCTACTTGCATTGGGGTGCGACGACGCAGGACATCATGGATACCGGACAGATTTTGCAGATTAAAAATGCCTGGGCCCTGGTCGAACGCGACCTTGCGACCTTGACGGTTAATCTCGCGGATCTGGCCCGTAAACATCGCGATACAGCTATGGCCGGGCGCACCCACGGTCAACAGGCTCTGCCCCTTACGTTTGGTTATAAAGTTGCCATCTGGCTTGATGAGGTACGCCGCCACCAAACACGCATGCGAGAGGCCGCACCGCGCGTTTTCCGCGGGCAATTTGCCGGCGCCGTCGGCACCATGGCGGCAATTGGCGACCAAGGAATCGCCGTGCAGGCAGGCCTATGCAAACGCCTCGGTCTTGGCGTGCCTATCATCTGCTGGCATTCGGCACGCGACACCATGGCCGAAGCCGCCTTCGTCATGTCCGCGATCACCGGCACCATGGGCAAAATCGCCAATGAAATCTTCCTGCTGTCAAAAACTGAAACGGCGGAACTTGAAGAGCCTTTCCCGGTTGGCAAGGTCGGCTCTTCGACCATGCCGCAAAAACGGAATCCAGCCATATGTGAGGGTGTCGCGGCTATCGCCCGTGCGGCCCGGTATTGCATGGCGCCAGCCATGGAGGGTCTGGTGGCGGAAACGGAGCGGGATAAGGTCGTCCTTCAGGCTGAACGTGAGTACGTCTCACGATTGCACAATCTAACCCATGCGGCCGTGGTTAAGATAGTCGCTCTAACTGGCGGTCTGCAGGTGAAGGCAGACAACATGCGCCGCAACCTGGATATCACTGGCGGCTTATTGCTCTCTGAGGCGGTCATGATGGCCCTCGCGCCCATGATCGGACGGCAGGAGGCTCATGAATTGATTTATCAGATCGCACAACGGACTGCCGTGGATGGTGGCACATTAAATGAAGCTCTGAAGAAATCACCAGAAGTGTCAGAAATATTGTCAGAAAACGAAATACATGAACTTCTCGATCCAACCACGTATACAGGACTATCCGGTGTCTTCGTCGACCGGGTTCTGGATGCCTAAGAACAGCCGCCAATGCCGCTAAATACTCAAAAGACCGCTATCGTTACTGGTGCCGCGCGCGGGATCGGCTTGGCCACGTCAAAACTGTTTCTGGAGATAGGTTGGAGTGTCGCCATGGTCGACCGGGATGCCGAGGAACTGCGCACCGCCTCTGCTGAACTGGACGGCGTGATCGCCCTGCCCCTTGATATTGCCTCTCCAGAAAACGCCCAAGCCATGGTTAGATATACCGTGTCAGCTTTCGGGCACATCGATGCCCTGGTCAACAACGCCGGTGTCGCCGATTTCTCCCCCATCGAAGACACAACGTACGAACGCTGGCGTGAGGTTATGGCGACGAACCTGGATGGTGTCTTTCTTTGCGTCCAGGCGGCCATTCCAGCGCTCAAGGAGACCCAGGGCGCAATCGTTAACATCGGGAGCATTTCGGGCCTTCGTGCATCCACGCTGCGGGTTGCCTATGGCACCTCGAAAGCGGCAGTTATTCATCTCACACAGCAACAGGCCGCCGAATTGGGCGAATTTGGTGTGCGGGTTAACTGCGTCGCACCGGGACCGGTACGGACGAAATTAGCCGCCGCCGTACATACACAAGACATCATTAACGCTTATCACGATGCCATTCCGCTCAATCGTTACGGTACCGAAGAGGAAATCGCCCACGTCATCGTGTTTCTGTGTTCGCCTGAAGCATCCTATGTCACCGGTCAGGTTGTGGCTGCAGATGGCGGATTCGATGCGACTGGGGTGGGATTACCGGCACTTCGCAAATGATCGGTAACAAAACGCGGATCCGTCACATAGATTTTTTTGACTTCTCTACAACATATTGATAGGGAAGCACCGTGAGGTAGCTCATTTTGCGGTAACAAGACTTTAAACACGATTACATGACATCTCTTTGGGTTTGCATCTATGGATCTGCAGAAAGCACCTGAGAAAAGATACGTTAACGATTTACGTCGATTTGCATTCGGCCAAAAACAGTTCCTGAATTTTAAGGGCGTCCTCGTCCCTATCGGACTTGCGATTATCTTCCTGGCCGCAGTGGGCTTGATCACCGCCAGTTCGCAGGCTCAGTTTGGCGAACATTGGTTGCTTGTTGTCATCGCCGCCGTAATCGGTGGCTACATGGCGTTGAATATCGGCGCCAACGATGTCGCCAACAACATGGGCCCTGCGGTCGGCGGGAAGGTCATCACCGTGTTCTGGGCAATCGTCATCGCCGCAATTTGCGAAAGTGCTGGCGCTTTACTCGCGGGCGGCGAGGTCGTCAAAACCGTCTCCAAGGGGATCATCGCGCCCGGTGGCCAAATTGACATCATCGAATTCCGAGAGCTCATGCTCAGCGCCCTTCTCGCGGCGGCGCTGTGGATCAATTTAGCGACGATCATGAGCGCACCGGTATCAACCACCCACTCCATTGTCGGCGGCGTACTCGGTGCCGGTATCGCGGCCGCGGGCGTCGGCTTGGTGAATTGGGGCACCATGGCCAAGATTGCCGCCAGTTGGGTTATATCACCCGTTCTCGGAGCAGCTTTCGCGGCTGGATTTCTATTCTTCATAAAAACACGGGTCCTGTTCGCCGAAGACCGGCTTGCAGCGGCGGCCAGGTGGGTCCCCATTCTGATTTCCGTCATGGCAGCGGCATTTGCCGCCTATATGTCCATGAAAGGACTGAAGAAAATCTGGAAGGTTTCGGCCATGGAGATCATCGCCGTCTCCGCCATCTCTTATCTACTGGCCTATCTTGCCGCCAAACCCTACATCGCCAAGCGGGTCGCGCAATTGGAGGATGGTAAGAAACAAATCTACAGCTTGTTCGATGTGCCGCTCATTGCCGGTGCCGCTTTGTTGTCCTTTGCCCACGGGGCGAATGATGTCGCCAATGCAGTCGGGCCCCTTGCCGCAATTGTTTCTACAGTGAGTGCCGATCAGGAAATCGCCAGCAAAGTCACCATTCCGCTCTGGGTGATGGCGGTCGGCGCATTCGGTATTGCCTTTGGATTGGGCTTATTCGGTCCCAAGCTGATCACCGTGGTTGGAGAGAAGATTCCCCGCCTCAATTCACCGCGCGCCTACTGCGTGGCGCTTTCTGCCGCTATTACGGTTCTAATCGCGACGACGTTGGGCCTGCCTGTCAGTTCCACCCACATCGCGGTTGGGGCGGTTTTTGGCGTGGGTTTTCTCCGGGAATTTTTAGAAAACCCTAATCGGCGTAAAGTCCGACCGGGCCACAAGCTGAACCAAACGTCAAAACAGGCCTTTGACAGCCGCGGCGTGCGTTCGGTTCGCAAATTGGTGCGGCGGAAATTCGTTGTCGCCATTGCTGCCGCATGGGTGATCACGGTGCCTGCATCAGCAATGTTGGCAGCGGTTATTTATACGGTGCTAACGCTTCTATAATCCACGGCATCATCGTGTCAAATTGATTGATTAGGTCCAGAAAATCATCACGATAGGCGACGTTTCTCGCGTCTCCAATCAATGCCCAATGGCGCTGGCGCTTCTTCATTTCCGGCCATTCTTCGCTCTGATCCGTGACAAAGAACGGATAATATGTGACCGGAACCTGACGCATCCCCTTGTCTGTTTTCTTGGTGACTGGAATGGTGAACGGATAATCTTGGATCACGTGGCCGTTGACCCCGGCCTCCTCGAAGACCTCCCGCCGGCATGTCTGTTCATGGGTTTCGTTAGGATTCTGGATACCCTTAGGAAGAATCCAGCGACCCCGAGTTTTTGATGTCACGAACAACAAAGCGACGGCTTCATCACGGATGTCGAACGGAATGGCGCCTACACGGTGCATGAAACCTCCTTTGCAATTGACAATTTATAGTTCGATCTGCCCGACGAACGAAGCCGCAAGACGGTCGGAAATAGCAGTGTAACGGTTCCCATCTTTATATTGATATAAATTACATAATCTTAAGTTAGTTTCATCTGGTGAGGCTCACTATCTCAATAATTGACATGTGAAATTAATCACACCATAGTTTTTAAGATTCCACCGAAACAAACTGGAAATTCAACATTAATTTCAATTTCTTGGTTATCGGCGGCGTCGCCAGCCTTAATTGAAGGTAAAGATCGTTTAATCAGAGGTTTAAGGCATAGGTGCGGTTTGCATTTTGTTGCCCACACAACTGGAAACGCCGCCAGCCAACCATGAAGATCAAATCCATCGAAGCCCGCTGGCTTCACGTCCCCATTCCGGAAGCCGAGCAACACCGTAGCGATTTCGGCCTGCACACGTCATTCGATACGACCTTGGTGCGAATTGAAACTGATACGGGTCTTGTCGGCTGGGGTGAGGCGAAGGCAGCTGTAGGTGGAACAGGGGCCTATGGTGCCCTCACCCACATCATCAACACCGATCTGGCGCCAGTGGTCATTGGGCAGGATCCGCGTAATCCGGCACGCCTGTGGGAGGCTATGTACAACCGATCGCGCACGCACTATGCGCTTTCCCGCGGGCATGTCTTCCCCGACCTCGCACGGCGCGGGATCACCATATCCGGCATCAGTGGGATCGATATCGCGCTTTGGGACATCGTTGGCAAAGATCTCGGGGTGCCCGTCTGGCAGTTGTTGGGGGGGCGCACCCACGATTGGCTTCCGGCTTATGCGTCCGGCGGTTGGGCGGCGGCGGAAGGGATCGGCGCGCAATTGCAGGGCTACATCAACCAAGGCGGCTTCAAGGCGGTAAAAATGCGCATAGGTGTCATGGATGACACGGTCAATGCGTCGGCGGAACGAACGATCGCCGCCCGACGGGCCCTGGGGCCCAACGTGGAAATCATGGTTGACGCGCACGGCACCTATACCGCCCGCGACGCGCTCCGGTATGCGCGCAAAGTGACGTGCGTCGACCTGGCCTGGTTTGAGGAACCGATATCCGCCGATGACCTGGAGGGCCAAGCGGAACTGCGACGTCAGACTGACATTGCCATCGCCGCCGGTGAAAGCCTAATGACCCGGTTTGACTTCCGTGACGCCATCCGGGCCCACGCAATCGACATTCTACAACCCGATCCGGCCATTTGCGGTGGCATCACGGAGACTCATCGGATTGGGGTATTGGCTGCCGCGTATCAGCTTCGCCTCGCACCACATCTTTGGGGCGGTGCAATCATGTATGCGGCGGGGTTCCATGTCTGCATCGCCAGTCCCAGTGCGCATGTCCTGGAATATTCCCTTGCCCACAACCCCATGCAGCACGAACTGGCCCGAAACATGTTTCCTATTGTCGACGGTGGAATGGTGGCCCCCCAAGCCCCGGGGCTGGGAATTGACATCAACGAAGATTTTGTCTTTCAAACGACCAAACAAGGAGGCTAGGTCATGGACCTCAAGTTGTCAGGAAAAACGACGCTGATCACCGGCGCATCCAAAGGGATCGGGGCCGGTGTCGCCCGGGGCCTGGCGGAAGAAGGTTGTAACGTTCATCTTGTCGCCCGGACGGCGGCGGATCTGGAGGCGTTCGCCGAAACCCTGCGCGCGGATACGGGCGTGGAAGTCACGACCCATGCCTTTGACCTCAGTGACGGGGCGAACGTGGACAAGTTGATCAATGCGGCCGGCGTGCCGGACATTCTCATCAATAACGCGGGCGCAATTCCGGCAGGTGATCTTCTCGCAATTGGTGAAGCCCGCTGGCGCGAGGCCTGGGATCTTAAAGTTTTTGGCTATATCAACATGTGCCGCGCCTTCTACGGTGCTATGAAAGATCGTGGTCATGGGACCATTGTCAACGTGACCGGGCTGGCCGCGGACCGCACCGATTCAGGTTACGTCGCCGGAACCGCTGGCAACGCAAGCCTGAATGCATTCACCAAGGCCGTCGGTGGCCGCAGCCTTAATGACGGGGTTCGGATCATGAGCGTCAGTCCCGGTCCGGTGGCGACCGAACGCCTAGTCAATCTGATGAAAACCAAAGCGGAAGCCGAGTATGGAGATCCGGAACGTTGGCAAAGTTATCTGGCCAACTTACCACTTGGCCGTGCGGCAAGCGTAAAGGAAGTCGCGGATGTGGTAGTGTTCATGGCGTCCGAGCGCGCAAATTATGTTAATGGATCTGTGGTTAATGTGGACGGTGGCCATGGGGCCAACCAGGGAAGCTTTACTTAAGACGGTGCCCTTGTATCCCGCACATACAAATGGTGGAGACGCCATCCCAACATGAAGATAGACACCGTGGCACCGATCAGCACGCCCTGGAACAGCCCCGCTGCGCCATTACCGGCTGGAAAGGCAAAAAACCAGGTCAGCGGCACCATGACGCCCAGGAACGCGACTGCCTGTATGACGCAGGCGACCCAAACATCCTGACGGCCGCGCAAAGCATTGGCGATGACAGCTTGGCCGCCATCGGTCACGAGGGCTATGGCGACCCAAAAGATCAGCGGCATGGCCATGACCAGAACCGCGGCATCATGGGTAAACGCTCCGGTAATTGAGCTGGCGAACAAGACGATGCCAATGCCGATCAGCACATTGGCGATCATTGATAGACCAAGTCCCGTCCATGCTGCCAGCACCACGTCACGCACATCCCCACGCCCGTAGGCAATGCCAACTCGGACCGCGGTCGCGGACCCAATCCCTACCGCGACCATAAAAGAGATGGTCAACAGTTGGAAGGCGATGGCGAACGCCGCTAGTTCCGCAGTTCCCAGCCATCCGGCGAACTGCTGCATGATCGAGAACGCAAAAGTTTCCACGGCCAAGCTCAGCCCCATAGCATAGCCTAGTCGGCGTTGGTACCGCCACGTCGTAAACCGTCCCAGTGGGGCCGTGCGGACAGAAAATACCGCCTGATCTCGCATTAGGAGCACATAGCCCAACATGCCAATGGCCAAGACCCAACGAGCCGCCGTAGTGGCCCAGGCTGCCCCCTCGGCGCCCATTGGCGCGATGAGCCCAAATCCATCCACCAGCATCAAGGCGAGAACGAAGTTCACCACATTCGCAATAACCATGCAGACAGCACCGGGACCGACCCGGGCAATACCTTCCAGGAAGAAACTGCTGGCCAGGAAAACCAAATGTGCAGGCAGACCCCAACCAATGATACGGATGATCCGCCCGCCCTCAGTCGCCAGTTGCTCGGTTTGACCGGTCATGATCAAGATCCATCCGCCAAACAGGCAGATTGCCAATCCGACGGCTCCCAATCCCGCCGCATAGACAACGGACCGACGCCAGACTGCGCCGCATTCGGCCCAATCACCTGCACCGAAGTGATTTGCGGTCAACACCAAAGTCCCCAAAATCAAGCCTAGAGAAGTGACGATGATCGGTTGCACGATGGAGTTGCCTATTGCGAAGTACCCCAACTCCACGGCGCTATGGCGGCCGACGATGATGGTATCAACCAATATCATGATGACGATGCCGGAGCGCGCCAGTACGATGGCAGGTGCCAGGCGCAGCATTTCCGTCACATGCCGCCGGAAACGATGGCGCAGCCAATCGGCGTCCTCAGAATGTTTGGGAGGCGTGACGCTCGGTGACGGCATGGTATATAAGTTGCTCTAAATCACGGAAAACGGGTTCGTGGTATGAGCCTCCCGGAACTAATTGTCCATGCAAAACGATCACACGATACCGGGTGCCGTTCCAAAAGCGGCGTCTACGGGACGCGGTATCCCCTGGATTATACTCGCAACATTCATGTTCGTCATCATGGACG
>CAJWVP010000069.1 GCA_913048145.1 uncultured Rhodospirillaceae bacterium | reverse complement strand
AATTCTTTCAATGGAGCTAAATCCTCATCAATTTCACCTACTCTATCTAATACCGTATCGTAATAGTTATCAGGAACAATTAAGAACTCTACTCCATTTGCCTTAAGCTTAGTAACAGTCTCAATGATATTATCAGTATTAACTGCGATATGCTGCACACCAGGACCATTATAGAAATCTAAATACTCTTCAACCTGAGATTTTCTTTTTCCTTCTGCTGGCTCATTAATTGGAAACTTGATTCTACCGTTACCATTTGTCATAACCTTGGACATCAGGGCAGTATATTCAGTAGAAATATCTTTGTCATCGAAAGACATTAATTGAGCGAATCCCATAACGTTAGCATAGAAATCAACCCATTTGTTCATCTCATCCCAACCAACATTTCCTACCATATGATCTATAAACTTAAGACCTGTTGGTTCTGGATTATAATCACTCTTCCACACTTTAAATCCTGGTAAGAATGTACCATTATAGTTTCTTCTTTCAACAAACATATGAATCGTCTCACCATATGTATGAATTCCTGACTTAATTACTTCACCACGCTGCAGGATAACGTAGTGATCTGCTAAGTTTTTCGCGAAATCGTAGTACTGCTCCACCAACAAGATAGCCATATCACCACGCGCCGAAAGAGATCTAATCGCATTACCAATATCTTTGATAATAGATGGTTGAATTCCCTCAGTCGGCTCATCCAGAATCAAAATGCTTGGAGACATTGCCAGTGCGCGCCCGATCGCTAACTGCTGCTGCTGCCCCCCACCTAGTACGAAGCCACTGGAAGACCGTATGCCGGGCCATGGTAAGCCAATTGGCGAACTACTGGTCCGGGCATCTTGCTCGATGAGCCCATAACCGACGGCGATGCGAAGCCCTAATTGCAAATCTTCCCGTAGAACCCGCTGTGTTCCGTGTTCTTCGAATTTATCCACCGCAAGCGTAACGACGGTTTTGACAGAGGCAACTTCAAGGTCTTGTTCGGATCCATGTAGCGTGATCAGGTACGTCGCGGCGTCATCGACACGGCCGCCGCTTGAGGAGAGAGCGATGAATATCAAAAAAATCCACCACGTGGCCTATCGCTGCCGCGACGCCAAGGAGACCGTCGAATGGTACCACAAGCATCTGGACATGGATTTCATCCTGGCCATTGGTGAGAACGAGGTTCCGTCTACCAAAGAGCCCAACCCCTACATGCATGTTTTTCTGGATGCCGGTGGCGGCAATGTGCTCGCCTTTTTCGAGATTCCCAACAGTCCGGAAATGGGCAAAGACCCGAACACGCCAGACTGGGTTCAACACATTGCCTTCGAGGTAGACGGCGTAGAGATCTTAGAAAAAGCAAAGACCCGGTTGCAAGAAGCCGGTATCGACGTCATTGGCGTCACCAACCACACTATTTTCAAGTCAATCTACTTCTTCGACCCGAACGGGCATCGGCTTGAACTGTCCGCCAACACCAAAACGGCGGAAATGGGTCGCATGCTCGATGAAGTAAAATGGGAGATGCTGAACGAATGGGCGGCGACGAAGCGCGCACCTGAACATGCCAAATGGATGCACGACGGCACGTATGACTGATGCTACGCACGACCCGTCGTTGAAGAGCTGGGTGGAAACCGCCAATGATCCTAAGTGTGACTTCGCCGTTCAAAATCTGCCGTTTGGCGTGTTTTCGACGGCGATTTCTCCGATAGAGCGGATCGGAACCGCCATCGGTGATCAAATTGTCGACCTGTCCGTCTTAGTTGACGAAGGTCTCTTATCCGGCGTTGTCAACATCTTCGACCAATCCAGCCTCAATGCGTTCATGGCGATGGGTCCGACCAGTTGGAAGGATATCAGGACCCGATTGTCCGCATTGTTAAGCGGGACCGACCCCGCGCTGCGTGACAACGCTGCGCTATGCGATCGGGCTTTTGTGGGCCAGGACGACGCCACGCTACACTTGCCCATCCAGGTGACGGAGTTCACGGATTTCTATGCATCTCGGGAACACGCGACCAACGTCGGCCGCATGTTTCGCGATCCCGACAAGGCCTTAATGCCGAACTGGCTTCACATGCCCGTCGGTTATAATGGCCGCGCCAGCACGATTGTGGTCAGCGGCACCGATATCATCCGGCCGTCGGGCCAGGTGAAGTTGCCGAATGCTGACGCACCTGTGTTTCAGGCATCCGCGAAGCTGGATATCGAGTTGGAAATGGGCGCCATCGTCGGCACCCCCAACGCCATGGGCTCACGCATAAGCCCAGACGAAGCGGAAGAAATGATCTTCGGCTACGTCTTACTAAACGACTGGAGCGCCCGGGACATTCAAATTTGGGAGTATCAACCCTTGGGCCCGTTCCAGGCGAAAGCCTTCGCCACCACGATCTCGCCGTGGGTGGTGACCAGCGACGCGCTGGCGCCGTTCCAGACTAACGGCCCGAAACAAGACCCCGCGCCCCTTCCCTACCTGCGTCAGGATGGCTTGCGGAATGTCGATCTCAACCTCGAAGTGACTATTCAGACCGAAACACAAGCCAACGCAACAGTGATCAGTCGAACCAACTTCAAGCACATGTATTGGTCCGCGGCCCAACAACTGGCCCATCACGCTGTCAGCGGATGCGCCATGCGGACGGGCGACTTGTTCGGCTCCGGGACAATCAGCGGGCCGACCGCAGATTCCTGTGGTTGTCTGCTGGAGCTCACTTGGAACGGCCGCGATCCCCTGGACCTGGGCGGCGGCATCACAAGAACGTTCATCGAAGATGGTGATACGCTGACGTTGCACGGCTGGTGTCAGGGCAAGGGTTACCGGGTCGGTTTCGGCAGCGCCGTTGGCACCATCCGACCAGCTATCTAGCTCAGGCGGAAGCGATTTTCGCCAACTCGCCAATCAGATAGCGAACGCCGTTTAGCCGATCCTCCGGCGTCTTCCATTGCCGCATGTAAACCAGCTTATGATCAGGGCGCAGTTTCGCCGTACCGGCTTGCTGGGCAAAGAATTCAACGAGGCCCGCGGGATTCGCGAAGTCGTCGTTGCGGAAGCAGACCACCGCACCTTTGGGCCCGGCATCGACCTTCTCCACGCCGGCTTCCTTGCACCGGCCTTTCAAGGTGACCACCTGCAGTAGGTTCTCAGCCTCCTCCGGCAGGGTGCCGAAGCGGTCGATGAGTTCGGCGGCAAAGGCGTCGATTTCCTCACGCGTCGTCAGATAGGCGAGCCGGCGGTACAACCCCATGCGGACACTAAGGTCAGCGACATAGGTGTCGGGGATGAGGACCGGTAATCCGACGGTGATTTGCGGGCTCCACTCAGAATCAGGCGCGGTATCGCCTTCCAGACTGCGCGCTTCGGCAACTGCTTCTTCCAACATTTGTTGATAGAGCTCGGCGCCAACCTCGCGGATGTGGCCGGACTGCTCCTCGCCCAAGAGGTTTCCAGCACCCCGGATATCCAGATCATAGCTTGCCAACGAAAACCCGGCGCCCAGGCTATCTAACGTCTGCATAACTTCAAGGCGCCGTTCTGCTGTCTTCGTCAGACGTTGGCGGGGCGGCAGCGTCAAGTAGGCATATGCCCGAATTTTTGATCGCCCAACGCGACCGCGAAGCTGATACAACTGGCCCAGGCCGAACATATCCGCGCGATGAATTATGATGGTGTTGACGCTCGGCATGTCGAGGCCGGACTCGATGATATTGGTCGACAACAACACATCGAAGGCCCCGTCATCAAAGGCGGCAATAGTTTCCTCCAAATCCTTGGTCGCCATGCGCCCGTGCGCGACACCAAAGCTCAATTCGGGTACCAGTTCTTTCAAGCGTTCCTCCAACTGGGGAATGTGGGCGACGCGCGGACAAACATAATAGCTTTGGCCACCCCGATATTTCTCACGCAACAAAGCCTCACGTATAACCACCGGGTCAAAAGGCAAAATGAACGTGCGCACCGCCAACCTGTCGACGGGTGGCGTCGCAATCAAGCTCATTTCGCGAATGCCAGTTAACGCCAATTGCAAAGTCCGTGGAATGGGCGTCGCGGTTAGGGTCAGCACGTGTACGTCGGAGCGCAATCGCTTCAGGCGTTCCTTATGAGCGACGCCGAAGTGTTGTTCCTCATCGATGATCAAGAGGCTCAACTCGCGGAAGCGCACATCCTTCGCCATAAGCGCATGCGTGCCGATGACGATATCGACGCTACCGTCTTTCAAGCCCTCCTTCACCGCCTTTACGTGTCCAGCCGAGACCAGACGCGAGACCTGTTCAATACGCATTGGGAAACCGGCGAAGCGCTGAACGAAGTTTTGAAAATGCTGACGGCAGAGTAGCGTCGTCGGGACCACGATGGCCACCTGTTTTCCGTCATACGCCGTGGCGAACGCGGCACGCAGGGCCACTTCAGTCTTGCCGAAACCCACGTCGCCGCAGATCAACCGGTCCGCCGGGCGGCCACTTCCCAAGTCATCCAGGACACTTGCGATCGCACGGGCTTGATCGTCCGTTTCGGTGAATGGGAAACGGGCGCAGAACTCCTCATAGATTCCGGCAGGTACGGGAATCTTCGGGCTGGTCTTCAGGGATCGGGCGGCAGCGACACCGATCAACTCATCCGCCATCTCCCGGATGCGTTCCTTCAGCTTCGCCTTGCGGGCCTGCCAGTTGGCACCGCCCAGCCGGTCCAATTGCAGACCGGTGCCTTCGGAGCCATAGCGCGCCAGCATCTCGATATTCTCAACCGGAAGAAAGAGCTTGTCGTCGCCCGCATACAGTAGCCGCAAACAGTCATGCGGAGCGCCGCCGACCTCGATCGTCACAAGGCCGTCGAACTGGGCAATGCCGTGATCCATGTGAACAACCAAGTCACCATCACTAAGGCTGGTCGTCTCGGTGAGGAAGTTCTCCGCCTTGAGCCGGTGCCGCGCTGGCCGGTTCAGCCGGTCGCCCAGAATATCTTGCTCTGTGACGACAGCATTATCGGAAAAAACCAGACCACTTTCCAAAGGCAGGACCGCCAAGCCGATACTGGTGGAAGGTAATGCCTGGAACGTCTTCCAATCGGAAACGAAGACTATGGGGTCTACACCGTGCTCAGCCAATAGCGTGGTCAATCGATCTGCCGATCCTTCCGAATGCGCCGTAATCAATACGCGGCGCCCGGCCGCCACATGGGCGCCCAGTCGTTCACCAACAGCATCAAAGACATTGGCGTTCGGGTCTACCCGCACATCGGCAAATCCCTCACCGGGCTTTCCGCCGAAATCCATTGTGCCTTCAGCCTGCGCGGTCTGGGCATAGGGCGAAAGCTGGAGGGTTGGCTGCATCGCCAGGGACGCGCGCCAAGTCCTATCATCGAAATAGAGACGATCCGGGGGGACCGGTCGATAGGGGGCGCCCTCGCCCACTTGCTCGCCTGAGAAGTCACGGCGCGCCCGGAAATACTCCATGATCAGCTCAAACCGTGCTTCTGCCGCTTCGTCGTGCTGATGATCCAGCACCACGGTCGCGTCGGGCAAATAGTCGAACAGGCTCTCGAGCTTCTCGAAAAATAGTGCCTGCCAATGTTCCATGCCCGTATGACGTTGTCCTTCCGACACCGCAGCGTAAAGCGGGTCATCATCGCCACCGACGCCAAACGCAACCCGGTACCTTGAGCGGAAACGCGAGATGGTGTCGTCGTTGAGGACAACTTCGCCAACGGCGCTGATGGTGACCGATGCGGGCGCAGTCTCCTCCGACTTAATCGTAAGTTGCGATATAGGATCGAAGGTTCGAATGGCCTCCAACTCGTCGCCGAAGAAATCCAGGCGAACAGGTTCCGCCGCGCCAGCGAGAAAGATGTCAATGATATCGCCGCGCACGGCAAACTCGCCCATTTCCCGGACGGTCTCAGCTCGGTGAAATCCGTTCGCCAACAAGGCAGCCTTCAGATCGGCAGGATCAATATGCCCGCCCACCTCCAGTCGGCGTGTCGTATCCGACAGTGTCTCGCGCGGCATGACGCGCTGAAGGGCCGCAGAAACCGTGGTCAGAACAACCGTCCCCTGCGTTCGGTTACCATCCAGCAACGCCGTCAATGCCGCTAGGCGCGCACCGACGATTGCCGGTCGCGGCGACACCCGGTCGTAGGGCAAGCAATCCCACGCCGGTAGCGTTAAACACCGCACTTCAGGGGCCATGAACTTCATCGCCGCATGCGCCCGCTCCATAGCCACGTCATCGCGCGCCACGAAGACAACATCACTCCCAAAATTAGCTAGTTCGGCAAGAACGCCGGCCTCCGCACCAACGGGAACCCCAGCCAAGGTCGCTCGGGCTGGGTCCCTATCAATCAGAGACCGAAGTTCATCCACTTCGACGTTGCCGAGTGGTGATGGCGCGGAACCTCTCATAGATTATTCCGCCCTGTTAAAGGTGATAAGCGCCGCCATGAACGCATTGTCTAGGTGTGCCGGCAGGGGTTCCCGCTCCGTAACCCAGTTGTAGATATCGTTGTCACTCTCGCGCAATAACGCCTCAAAGGCGTCGAGATCGGCCTCGGAGAGCGAATCCATAACTTCTACAGCATAACAGCCAAGCAGGAAGTCGTTCTCCTTCCAGCCGCAGTGCTGACTTTGGAACAAAAGTTTCTTGCGCCGTGGATTCATGGACTTGAGATAGCTTTGCCTGAGGTTGCGCGCGGCATAGGATATAAGTACTTTTAGGCCCTTTGTCAGCATCCAAACCATGCGTCCGAAAATTCTTTATACCCTGTTTCGATCCGTCACTGCGCTGAGAGGCGTTGGCCCGCGAATTGGTGCGCTTATTGAGAGACGGACGGGACCAAGCCTTGTGCATCTCCTCTGGCACCTGCCATCGGGTCTCATTGATCGGCGCCATGCACCAAAAATTACCGAGGCCCTGGCCAGTACGGTCGCGACCATTACCGTGCGCGTCGACCAGCATCGCAAGCCCCCTAACAAGCGGATGCCCTATAAGGTTCTGTGTTCGGACGAAACGGGCAGTCTAAGCCTCGTGTTCTTCCATGCTCATGAGGACTACTTGCGCAAGATTTTACCAGAGGGCGAAACCCGCGTGGTAAGCGGCCAGATTGAGGTCTTCGGTGACGAGATACAGATGTCCCACCCGGACCATATCGTGAAGGAGGCCGACATCGCTTCCATCATGACTATCGAACCCCTCTATCCCTTAACAACAGGGCTCACCATGAAGGTGCTCAGCCGGGCCATCGACGATGCCCTAAAAGACCTACCGGAGCTCCCCGAATGGGCCGATGCCGCCTATGTCACCAAACAAAAGTGGCCGTCATGGCGCGACGCCGTGTTGGCCTCACACGCGCCCCAGGGGCTCCGTGAATTGGAACCGTCAGCGCTGGCCCGATGCCGGCTGGCCTACGACGAATTGCTCAGCAACCAGGTTGCTCTCGCGGTCATTCGCACACACATCCGCCGAGCGAAGGGCCGACCGTTGCGGGGCACTGGCGCGCTGGTGCAGCGGGTTACCAAGACCCTGCCCTTCGATCTAACAAATGCACAGAAAACAGCGATTGGCGAAATCCGAGACGATCTAGCGTCAGACGCGCGTATGCTGCGCCTCCTTCAGGGCGACGTCGGCAGCGGTAAGACACTGGTCGCGGTAATGGCGATGCTGACGGCCGTCGAAGCCGGCGCTCAGGCGGTTCTCATGGCGCCGACGGAAATCCTGGCCCGACAACACCTGGCCACAGTCACGCCGCTAGCCAAGGCCGCCGGCCTACAGGTGGCGGTTCTGACCGGGCGGGAGCGTGGAAAGAACCGGGCGGCTGCGCTCGAAGCCCTGGTGGAAGGACGAGCCCAGATCGCTGTCGGCACGCACGCGTTATTCCAAGACGAGGTAGAATACAAGAACCTCGCGCTCGCCGTGATCGATGAACAACATCGGTTCGGCGTCCATCAGCGCCTATCGCTTGCTGCCAAGGGCGACGCCGTAGACACCTTGGTAATGACGGCAACGCCCATTCCTCGGACCCTAATGTTGACGGCGTACGGCGATATGGACACCTCGCGCCTGATGGAGAAACCGCCGGGCCGCAAACCAGTGGATACCCGGGTCCTGCCGGTTGAACGCCTGGAGCAGATCGTCGATGCGTGCAACCGGGCCCTGAATGCCGGTGACAAGGTCTTTTGGGTATGCCCCCTGATCGAGGAGTCAGAGAAGTTGGACGTCGCCGCCGCAGAGGATCGCCAAGCCGCGCTAGCATCTCGGTTCGGCGATCGCGTCGGCTTGGTCCACGGTCGTATGAAGGGCCCTGAAAAAGACAAGGCCATGGCGGCCTTCGTCGATGGGAATGTCGACATCCTGGTAGCTACCACGGTCATTGAAGTCGGTGTCGATGTGCCCGCGGCTACTGTCATGGTCATTGAACACTCGGAACGCTTCGGCCTAGCTCAACTTCACCAACTGCGCGGCCGCATTGGTCGGGGCGACAAGCCGGCGACGTGCCTTTTGATGTACGGGTCTCCACTCACCGAGACGGCGCGGTCACGGTTGTCCATCATGCGCGAAACCGATGACGGTTTTCTCATTGCAGAAGAAGACTTGAAGCTTCGCGGCGCCGGCGAACTACTGGGGACACGTCAAAGCGGTATTCCCGAATTCCTTCTGGCGGATCTGCAAATTCATGCGGACTTGCTGGCCGCGGCCCGCGACGACGCGGCACTTATCCTGGACAAGGATCCCGACCTGATCTCGGAACGCGGTCAGGCCGTCCGCACTCTTCTCTATCTGTTTGAACGCGATGCCGCGGTCAAAAACTTGCGCTCGGGTTAAATCGTCAGGCCTCTTCCTTTTTGGGATCGGCGCGAACCGCCGCTTGTTTCTCACCGGGACGACTGCCCTTCGGGATTAATACCGGCGCGCGATCGTTTTCACGGAGCACATCCAAGGTTTCATATGTGTGCGCAGATGTCAGCTTCACCGACTTCTCGGCTTCGGGCCGACGGTCCGGCGGCGTGACGATTCCGCCGGAGATCACCATCTTGATGGCTTCCTCAACACTCATATTGAGGGGGATCAAATCCTTCTTGGGCACGAACAGCAGAAATCCTGATGTTGGGTTCGGTGTCGTCGGCAGGAAGATATTGGTGCATTCCTCTTCCGTGACATTCTGTACCTCACCTTCTGTCCGGCCTGTAATAAATGCAATCGCCCAGATACCCCGCCGGGGGTACTCCACCAAGACGGCTTCCCGGAAAGCATTGGATTGCTGAGCCAGGACCGTCTCCAAAATCTGCTTCACGGCACTGTAGACATTTCGGATCACGGGCATACGCCCGAGAATTTGTTCGCTGGCCCGTGTCCAAAGACGTCCGAAGAACCCAGCTGTTGCGGCGCCAATCAGGATCAACGCAATTACCAACACCAGTAGACCTAACCCCGGTAAAGCGAACGGCAGATAGCTCTCCGGATTGTATTTCGCGGGAATCAACGGCGTGACGCGGTCGTCGACAAACCCGATGAATATCCAGGCCAAGTATAAAGTTATCGAGATAGGCGCAACGACCAAGATACCGGTCATCAGATAGGCGCGCATACGCTGCGCAAAGCTCAGGGCTTTTTTTCGTTGTTGTGATTTAGGCGCTTGGCCAGAGCCGCCCTCCAATAGCTCTTGGTTCATTTTAATATTTGGCCCTTTCCCGACCATTACGCGGCTCAGATTGCTACAGGTGGGATGTAGCAACCGCCTCGATTGTGCCTCTAAATTCGGGCAAAGGCCTGTATTAGGCTACTAAGATTTGATATAGGAAACATATTTGGGCCAGCCAACTTCCAGCAAAAGTAAGTGTTCGACCAAATGGTATTCCCAGCGTGTAAACGATGTAATGAGCAACACGAAACCAGAAAAACGCTAACGCAGCAGATGCCGTCACGTCGTTATTCACATTAGCCAAGTGGGCGACTATCACCAATGCAGCAAACGGAGCAAGGTTCTCAATCGCGTTATAGTGCGCCCGCTTTGCCCGGGCAGCCCAATCTGGCAGAGGCTCACCATCCGCCCGATAAGTAAGCGCTTGCATCAATCCCACGTTGACAATGTGGGCAAGGATATACGGCAGCCACATAAAGATCGTTAAGCCAGCGAGCCACACTAATATTTCAAGTTCATTAGTCATTGCGTATTACCTCCGATAATTTTCAACAACCCAAACAACAAATAAGAAGATCTTATTCGCCGACGTGGCACCTCAAAGTGTTCAATTCAGCGCCATCAACCACTTGCTCGTAATATCGCGGTTATTGTCGGCCAAAATCTTTAGCAATCCACGAATAAACGGGTCTGCCTGATTCAATTTCTCGTCGAACATTTGACGGGTCACGCAGATAATCGTCGTACTCTTTGTCGTCCGAGCATTCGCCATGCGCGGCTGATTGTCGATTAGCGCCATCTCTCCAAAAATACCGTCCTTGCCGACGGTTCCAAGAACTTGTTCGTGATCATCGATGATCATGAAGATTTCAACTTCGCCTTCTTCAACTACGTAAGCGAGGCGGCCTTCATCACCTTCTTTAAAAATCTGATCACCTGGATCATATAGCTGGCGTTGTAATATCAGTGGATCCATATCCTTCAACCTCTAGACAATTTACTTTTGTCGACGTA
>CAJWVP010000068.1 GCA_913048145.1 uncultured Rhodospirillaceae bacterium | reverse complement strand
TCGGCGACGTCGGCTTTTTCTCTGGCTTCAATCAGTCGGGCTTCGGCGATGGTGCGGTCAATCTCATCCACCGGGGTCGCTTCCTCCGCCAGGACGGTGCAGCGTTCCGGCGAGACCTCGGCGAAACCACCACCGACGAAGATGCGATCACGAACCTTGCCGCCTTCGTGGATATCGATAATCCCCGGCCGTACGGTGGCGATCAGCGGTGAGTGACCGGGCAACACACCGATATCACCCTCGGCGCCGGGCACGACGACCATTTCGACCGGTTCCGACACAAGAAGTTTGGCTGGAGAGACCAGTTCAAATTCGACGGTACCTGCGTTCGTATCGGCCATGTCGCTGTCCTTTCCTTGAAGACCTCAGGTGTCTTAGGCGGCCTCGGCGGCCAGTTTCTTAGCCTTCTCCAGGGCTTCCTCGATTGTGCCTACCATGTAGAACGCGGGCTCCGGAATGTGGTCGTATTCGCCATCCACAATTCCCTTGAAGCCATTGATGGTATCTTCCAAGGAGACCAGCACACCTGGCGAGCCGGTGAAGACCTCGGCCACGTGGAACGGCTGGGAGAGGAAGCGCTGGATCTTTCGGGCGCGGGCCACGGTGAGTTTGTCCTCTTCCGACAGTTCGTCCATTCCCAGAATGGCGATGATGTCCTGTAGGGATTTGTAGGCCTGCAGAATCTGCTGAACGCTGGTGGCGACACCGTAGTGTTCTTCGCCGATAATTCGGGGATCGAGGATCCGCGACGTGGAATCCAACGGATCCACAGCCGGGTAGATGCCCAATTCCGCGATCTGACGGCTCAAAACCGTGGTCGCGTCCAAGTGGGCGAAGGATGTGGCCGGCGCCGGATCGGTCAAGTCATCGGCCGGGACGTAAATGGCCTGCACGGATGTGATCGAGCCCTTGGTGGTCGACGTGATCCGTTCCTGCAGGATACCCATGTCGGTGGCTAGCGTTGGCTGGTAACCCACGGCCGAAGGAATACGGCCCAGAAGCGCAGACACCTCGGAACCGGCCTGTGTGAAGCGGAAGATGTTGTCGATAAATAGCAACACGTCTTGGCCTTCCTGGTCGCGGAAGTATTCCGCCTGGGTCAGGCCACTTAAGGCAACACGGGCACGCGCACCCGGCGGTTCGTTCATCTGGCCGTAGACCAGGGCGGCCTTCGATTCGCCGCCTTCCAGGTCGATAACGCCCGATTCGATCATTTCGTGGTAGAGGTCGTTCCCTTCGCGGGTCCGCTCTCCAACGCCGGCGAACACGGAGTAACCACCGTGGCCCTTGGCGACGTTATTGATGAGCTCCATAATCAGCACGGTCTTGCCCACGCCGGCGCCGCCGAACAGACCGATCTTGCCGCCCTTGGCGTAGGGCGAGATCAGGTCGACGACCTTGATGCCCGTGGTCAGTATTTCCGTTTCCGTCGATTGTTCGGCGAATTCCGGAGCGCTGCGATGGATCGGCAGGGTCGATTTCGTCTCCAGCGGGCCGCGTTCGTCGATTGGCTCGCCGATGACGTTCATGATACGGCCGAGGGTTTCCGGACCGACGGGAACCGAGATCGGCTCACCCGTGTCGGTAACTTCGCTGCCGCGCTCCAGACCTTCGGTTGAATCCATGGCGATGGTCCGCACCGCGTTCTCACCGAGGTGCTGTGCCACTTCCAGAACGAGAATCTTGCCTTCGTTCTTCGTATGCAGGGCGTTCAGAATCTCTGGCAGGTTGCCGTCGAACTGGACGTCGACAACCGCGCCAGTGACCTGAGAAATTTTTCCAACGTTATTCTTAGCCATCTCGGATACTCCCGTTCTACAGCGCTTCGGCGCCGGAGATAATCTCGATCAATTCTTTGGTAATGAAAGCCTGACGTGTTCGGTTGTAAGTCAGTGTCAAACCATCGATCATGTCACCCGCATTGCGGGTCGCGTTGTCCATGGCGGTCATCCGAGCGCCATGTTCGGAGGCGGAGCTCTCTAACAGGGCTTGGAAAATCTGCACCGCTAAGTTGCGCGGAAGCAGATCAGCTAGGATTTCATCTTCCTCCGGCTCGAAGATATAAACCGCTTTCGGGCCGTCATCGGCCGGCGCCTCTTCCTCTTCGGCGCCGCTGTTGGCGGGCTCGAAGGGGATCAGCTGCTGCGGCGTGACAATCTGCGTCATCGCCGACTGGAACCGGTTGAAGACGATGGTGCAGACGTCGAATTCGCCGGCTTCGAAAAGCTGGGTGATGGTGTTGGCGACGCCCGCAGCCTCATGATACTGAATCCCACGGCGGCCAAGACCTTCCACGTTCTCAATAATCTCGGCGGGAAACTCTCGCTTTAACACGTCGTGGCCCTTGCGGCCGACGCAGAAGACCTTGGCCGTCTTACCGGTGGCCTTCAAATTCATAGTCATAGTCCGCACTTGGCGGACTATGGAGCTGTTGAAACCACCGCAAAGGCCCCGGTCCGCCGTGAATGCCACCAGGAGGTGCGTTTCCTCCGCGCCGGTGCCGGCCAGGAGCTTCGGCGCCCCCTCGGTGCCGCCGACGCTTTGCGCGAGAGAACCCAGCATACGTTCCATGCGGACTGCATAGGGCCGGGCGGCTTCCGCCGATTCTTGCGCCCGGCGCAGCTTGGCGGCAGCCACCATTTTCATGGCTGACGTGATTTTCTGCGTCGATTTGACGCTGTCAATCCGAATTTTAAGGTCTTTAAGATTGGGCATGGCGCCGCATTCCGATCCTTAAAAGATGTTGACCCGATCCTTAGGCGAAGGACTTTACGAAATCGCCCATGAAAGCTTTAAGCTTGCCTTCCGTGTCGTCCGACAGCGCTTTTTCTTCACGGATGATGTTCAAGATGTCGGTGCCCTTGTCGCGAATCGCGGCCAGCAGCTGCGCTTCGAACCTGGTCACGTCGGAAACCCCGATACCGTCTGTGTAGCCGTTCACACCGGCGTAGATCACGACCACCTGCTCTTCCACCGCCAGCGGCTGATACTGCGGCTGCTTCAGGAGCTCGGTCAGACGCGCGCCACGGGCCAGCAACCGCTGCGTGGAGGCGTCTAGGTCGGAGGCAAACTGGGCGAAGGCCGCCATTTCGCGGTACTGGGCCAATTCCAGTTTGATGGAGCCAGCCACCTGCTTCATGGCTTTCACCTGGGCGGCAGAGCCGACCCGGCTGACCGATAGGCCAACGTTCACGGCTGGGCGGATGCCTTTGTAAAAAAGTTCCGTCTCCAGGAAGATCTGACCGTCGGTGATGGAAATCACGTTGGTCGGAATGTACGCCGACACGTCACCGGCCTGGGTTTCGATGACGGGCAGGGCGGTCAGGGACCCGTTGCCTGCGTTGTCGCCCATCTTGGCTGCGCGCTCGAGCAGGCGGGAGTGCAGATAGAAGACGTCACCCGGGTAGGCTTCGCGCCCTGGCGGGCGGCGTAGCAGCAGTGACATCTGACGATAGGCCACGGCCTGTTTCGATAAATCATCATAGAAGATGCAGGCGTGCATGCCGTTGTCGCGGAAGTACTCGCCCATGGTGCAGCCCGTGTAGGGCGCCAGGAACTGCAGCGGCGCCGGCTCGGACGCAGTAGCGGCGACGACGATGGAGTACTTCATCGCATCATTGTCCTCGAGCGTCTTGACCAGCTGCGCAACGGTGGAGCGCTTCTGACCGATGGCCACATAGACGCAATAGAGCTTCTCCGATTCATTGTCGCCTTCGTTCACGGCTTTCTGGTTGAGGATGGTGTCGATGATCACCGCCGTCTTGCCGGTTTGGCGGTCACCGATGATCAGTTCCCGCTGGCCACGGCCGACGGGGATCAGCGAATCGATGGCCTTCAGGCCGGTCTGCACGGGCTCGTGCACTGATTTTCGGGGAATGATGCCCGGCGCCTTCACTTCGACGCGCATGCGCTCGGCTTCTTCAATGGGGCCCTTGCCATCGATAGGGTTGCCGAGACCGTCAACGACGCGGCCGAGTAAGCCTTTGCCCACTGGCACGTCGACGATGGCACCTGTACGCTTCACCGTGTCGCCTTCGCGGATGTTTCGGTCGTCCCCGAAAATCACGACACCGACGTTGTCGGTCTCTAGGTTCAGAGCCATCCCCTTAATGCCTCCCGGGAATTCGACCATCTCACCGGCCTGAACCTTGTCCAGACCGTGGATGCGCGCGATCCCGTCACCGACGGAGAGGACTTGCCCCACTTCCGCGACCTCGGCTTCAGAGCCGAAGTCGGCGATTTGCTTCTTCAGAATTGCGGAAATTTCTGCGGCACGGATTTCCATTACCCGACCCCTTTCATAGCCAGCCGAAGCTGTGACAGTTTTGTCTTTAATGATGTATCGACCATGCGCGAGCCGACCTTCACGATCAGACCGCCGAGCAGGCTTTCATCGACCTTCGCGTCGATGGCCACCTTGGTGCCCATAGCTTGTTTGATGGAATCCGCGACGGCGCTAATTTGCGCGTCAGAGAGCTGTTGCGCGGACGTTACCTCCGCCGTGGCCTCGCCGCGGGCGGCGGCCAACAAAGCCTGATAGTCCTTGATCATACCCGGCAGCGCGAACAGTCGCCGATTACGGGTGACTACAGCAATAAAATTGCGGGTCAGCTGACCAACACCGGCGGCTTCCAGAACCGCATCCATGGCGCTCAGTTGATCATCGCGCAAAATGATCGGTGAACGGACCAGGCGTTGCAAATCGTCGCTTTCCTCGATCATTACGCCGACGGACGCGAGATCGTTAGCCACGTCGTCCAGCGCTTTTTCCTCATCCGCCAACTCGAACAGCGCCGTGGCATAGCGGCCTGAAAGGCCGGTGGCGCCGATGACATTCGATGACACTTTGGACATCCCCTTGTCGCTATTGTTGCGGTCCGTTCTATCCTTGTTCGAGGATGTTCTCCGGTGGTTCTTTTCAGCCACCTCTAAACACCGCCCAAACGCCCTTCCCGGCCCGAAGCGCGCTTGTCGTACCACACTCAATCAGGGCTTGCAACACGACTCATTGTCCTGATTGGAAGGGTCGAAAACCGCAGATTTTCTAGCCTTTTCGGCATACCTGTGAGGCGGCCCAGATGATTTTACGATCCTGTGACTGAGGGAACTGCGGCTTCGAGGGTAAAGCCTATGATTGCGGTCACCCTGAGGACCGTTTCCGGAGATGGATGGTTCTCCAATGCAACCGCTCTAACCGACCGCGTCGAGGCCGTATCTGCCAATGCGGCACGACCATTGATGATGACGGATTGGGTCATCTTCGATCATTTCGAGATCAAGCCGTGGACTGCGACACGCGTGTCCCTTTGAGGATCTGGGACGTGGCCGCCGCCGCGGACTGTCGTTGCGCAGCCTAAAAGAAACTGTAGGGGTCCACATCCACCTGGACCCGCACCTTCTTCGGCCATTGGGCCCGGGCCAGCCAATCGCGCACGGCCGCTTGGACGTTGACCTCGCGCTTCGCCTTCAACAGCAACCGCCGCCGGTGACGCCCGCGTAACAGGGCAAAGGGCGCAGGCGCTGGACCGAATACCTGGATCATCTCATTGTTCGGCGCGGTGCGGCCTAGATTCCGGGCCCCTTCGTCCACCGCCGCCTCATCTATCCCAGATACGATTAGCGCGACTAGCCGGCCGAAAGGTGGCATCTCCACGTCGCGCCGAGCGTCCTGTTCGGCGGCCAGAAACTTCTCCCTGTCGCCGGCGGTCAGCGCCTGGATGACTGGGTGTCGTGCCATGAAGGTCTGTAGTAGGACGCGGCCCGGCTTTTTGTCGCGCCCGGCACGGCCGGCCACTTGATAGAGTAGTTGATAGGTCCGTTCGGCAGCGCGCAGGTCGCCCCCCTGCAAGCCCAAGTCCGCATCCACGGCGCCGACCAAGGTCAGCAAGGGGAAATGGTAACCCTTGGCGATGATTTGGGTGCCGATTACGATGTCCACTTGATGGGTTTCGATTTGCGCCACCAACTCCGCGGCGGCGCGCGGTGAGTAGATATTGTCGGACGCGGCGATAATCGTCCGGGCTCGGGGAAAGGTCAGGGCTACTTCCTCTGCCAGGCGTTCCACGCCAGGCCCACATGCCACCAGGCTTTCCTCCGCGTCGCACGAAGGGCAGCGTTCGGGTGGCGTTGCACTATAGCCGCAGTGATGGCATTGCAATCGTCCAGCCAGGCGGTGCTCAACTAGCCATGCGGTACAGCGCGGACATTGGAACCGGTGTCCGCAGCGCCGACACAGGGTCAGCGGGGCATAGCCCCGTCGGTTCAGAAACAATAATGCCTGTTCGCCCGCCGCTAGGGTCTCCGTGACCGCGCCGCGCAGCGGCGGTGATAGCCAGTTGCCGCGATCGGGCGGCGTCTTCAACAAGTCGATGGCGCCGATCTCGGGCAACACGGCGCCGGCGTGGCGGGTGGTCAGGTGCACCCTGTCATAGCGGCCTTGTTCCGCGTTGACCACGGTCTCTAAGGACGGCGTCGCTGACACTAGGGCGATGGGGATGTTGCCCAACTGGGCCCGGACCACGGCCATGTCGCGGCCGTTGTAGATGACGCCGTCTTCCTGCTTGAAGGCGCCTTCGTGTTCTTCGTCCACCACAATAAGGCCCAGATCCTGGAACGGTAGGAATAAGGCCGAACGCGCACCGACCACCACCTTGGCCACACCCTCGGCGACAGCACGCCAGTTGGCCCGGCGCTGTCCCTGGGACAGATCTGAATGCCATTCCACGGGTGCGGCGCCGAATCGCCGGCGGAAGCGTTCGAACCATTGGGCGCTGAGCGCGATCTCCGGCAACAGGACCAGGACCTGGCGACTTTGGCGGAGGGCCTTGGCCACCGCCTGGAAATAGACCTCCGTCTTTCCCGCGCCCGGAACCCCATCCACCAGGGTTACGCCGAAGCCACCCGCCTCCACCGCGTCAACCAGGCGCAGGGCTGCTACGTTCTGATCATTGGAAAGTTTGGGTCCCGGGTGATCGGCATCCGGCGTCGGGGGTATGACCACGGCGGCAATAAACACGGGCTTTAGTGCACCGGCGTTGGCCAGGCTCTTGACTACGCCCGACGAGACGCCGGCCTTGCGGGACAGCTCGGCAGCGATGCGCGGAGGGCCATTGGCGGCGGCGTCTAGGACGCGCTGGCGAGCTGGCGTCATGCGCAGGCCATCGGGCACATCACCGGCTAAGTAGGCGGTGATCGGATTTGGTGGCTCCAGCGCGTTGGGGACGCTCAAGGCCATCTTCAGGACAGCCCCCGGCATGTGCATGGTGTAGCGAGCCACCCAGGTGACGAAGCGCCGGCTGACATCGGGGAACGGCGGACAGTCGTGCCGGGCGACTACGTCCTTTAGGCGCTTGTCCTCGATTGCGTCCTCACCCGCGCCCCAGACCACGCCGGAGATGACGCGGGGTCCCAATGGTACGCGTACCACGTCACCGACGTTCAGGCTCAGGCCATCGGGTACCCGGTAATCGTAGGTTGTACCGAGGGAAAGGGGCAGTAGCACGCTGACCCGCGATCCGGCGGAGAAGGTTTCGAGGGCGTTGGCAGTCACGGGCGGAGCTTTATGTATTTGTTCATGGTTCCAAGGGGTATAATAGAGCGATTCGCGGCCCTGGCGAGGGCCAGAGATTTGATGAAGGAAACAGCGATGACGCAGCCTACGGACCAGCCAGCGTCTTCGACGCCCATAACTGATCCAACGCTCAGCAATTCGGCCGTCGCAGACTATCTGCGCGACCATCCAGATTTCCTGATCCGTAATCCCGACGTGCTGGACGCCTTGGCTCCGCCGGCGCGCTGGTCCGGGGACGGCGTCGTCGATATGCAGCAGTATTTGATCAACCGCAATCGTTCCGAAATGGATGAGTTGCGCGACTGCGCCCAGGACGTGATCGAGACCAGCCGCTCCAACATGTCAACCCAGACCCGCGCTCATGCCGCTGTGCTGGCGCTGTTGGCGACCCGTCAATGGGGTGACATCGTCCATGTTGTCAGTCACGACTGGCCATTGCTGTTAGATGTCGACGTGGTCAGCGTGGCGTTCGAGCCAGCGGCCCGGCCCGACACCCGCCTGGTGCAGGGCGACTTAGGCCAACTGGCCGCGGGCGGCATCGACCGTTTGCTGGGCGATGATCAGGATGTACGGTTGTTCCGCGAACTGAATGATGACGGTTCCTTATTTGGTTCCGGTGCCGGCCTGGTGCGTTCCGCCGCGCTGGTCCGCATGAGGCCGTCAGACAACCTGCCGGTGGGTCTTTTGGCGCTAGGTGCGCGGGGGGCCTCCTTCCATCCCGGTCAGGGGACGGAATTGCTGACCTTCCTTTGTCGGGTCCTGGAGCAAAGCATCGCCCGAGCGCTAGATGGTGACAGCGCGCCGCAGGCGGCGTTCGGCGATTGACGGAGATCACCGCCGAACCTGGCGTGATCAAGGCCATCGCCGCATGGCAGGATTGGCTGCGCCACGAACGCCGCGCTGCGAAAAATACCATCGTCAGCTACGAATACGACCTTAAGGGGTTCTTTCTGTTTCTCAGCGACCATCTTGGCTATCCGCCGGGGCTCGGCGATCTGGCGGGCCTGACGACCATGGATTTTCGTGGCTACCTGGCCGGGCGCAATGCCGACGGGCTGGCTCGCACGTCGACGGCGCGGGCCGTCTCCACCCTAAAGGAGTTTTTTCGGTTCCTGGAACGTCGGGAGTTTGCAGAGAATGCGGCGATCCATGCCCTGCGTTCGCAGAAGATCCCGAAATCCGTCCCTAAAGCGCTGACTGCTGAGGATGCCATGGAGGCCCTGAACGAGGTGGAGAACCTCAGTGACGAGCCCTGGGTTGGTAAGCGCGACAAGGCGTTCTTGTTCCTGCTCTATGGCTGTGGGCTCCGTATCGGCGAAGCCATCGGCCTGAACCGGGGTCAGTTGGGCGGATCGGGCTCGGATATGGTTCGCGTTGTGGGTAAGGGCGCTAAGGAGCGGATGGTCCCGGTACTGCCGGTGGTCCAAGGGGTCATCGTCGACTATTTGGCACTTTGTCCCTACAACCTGAAAGCGGACGACCCGTTGTTTGTCGGCGTGCGCGGCGCACGCTTGAACCCGGGTGTCGCGCAGAAACAAGTTCGCATGGTGCGCAAGCTCTTACGTCTGCCGGAAACGGCCACGCCACATGCTCTGCGCCACAGCTTCGCCACCCATCTAATGGCCGGCGGTGGCGATTTGCGAACCATCCAAGAACTCCTTGGCCACAAATCACTGTCCACCACGCAGCGATATACGGACGTGGATGTGGCCCGATTGCAGTCCGTGTATGCCAATGCCCATCCCCGGGCGCGGCGGTCGGTTTAGACGCCCGCGTCTTCTTTGAACCAAGTGAAAAAAAGGTTGGCTGAGCCCTGCTGTTCATGCAGTCATACCAGAGAGGGTCTCCGGGGCTGATCTGGTCTGATTGTTTTAACACTCGCAAGGCGGACGCGCCGATGGGCGGCCCGAGGGCCATCGCGTAGGCTTTCGACAGGTGCCACACATGTTCTGTCACGTTTCCTCATTTCTCCTCAAGTGCCCAGGCCTATGCCATTGTGGTGCTATCACGCGGGCCGGTCCTCGCTCGTCAGAGCATGGATAAAAAAAGGCCCCATGGCCACCACCAGTCCGACGCCGACGAAGGCCCATCCCCAAGAGACCAAGCTGGTACCGCCGTTGCCCGTGGGATCGGCCATGTCAAGGATCAGTCCGAAGATCACTGGGCCGGCGAAAGAGCCCATGAACCCGATGCACGAATGCACGGCCATGGTCGCGCCCCGGTAGCCCGGCGGCGCGCTGGCCATGGCGCCGGCGGTGATGGAGGCCGAGTCGGAGACCTGGAGGACGCAGTAGATGACCGCGACGGCGACGACCAGGGTATAGGCCTGGTCCGCTAGAAACCCAAAAGTGGCCGCCAGGGTCGCTGAGGCGAACATCAGGATGGAGACTGCCAGCCGCCGCCCAATCGTTCGGGACAGTTCGTTGCCGAGGATGCTGCCGAGAGGGCCGATGAGGATAGCGCCGGCGATGATGGTTGCCGGTGACAGCGGGAAGCTGGCCGCGGCCGTCGGGTCGGGGCCGGCTGTCGCGGCGAAGATCAAGAATGCAACCGCCCAGGAGCGGAAGGCGAAGAGTTCAAAATTATGCACCGTGTAGGCCAGGACGTAAGCCATCGCCTGGCTGCGCTTTAGCACCGGGCGAAAATCTAACAAGTGGGTCTTCGGCACGACGCTGGCCTTTGGATCTGGCTGGGCGACGCTGGCATGAAGGATGATCATTGCCAACAAAGGCCCCAGCGCCGAGATGGCGAAGGCTAGGCGCCAGTTCCAGTAATCATTGATGATGCCGCTAAAGAAGAACGACAGGGAGAGGCCGAAGCCGAACCCAGAAGTATAAAAGGCGACGCCGCGCGAATGATCATAGTTGGGGAAATGATGTTCCAGGTGGTCGCTCAATAGTTTTAGGCCGGGCATGTAAGTGCCCGCAATGCTGATGCCACCCAGCATACGGAACAGCATGGCCGTCCAGAACCCTTCTGCGAAGAACGCGAAGCCTAGTCCGGCGATGATGCCAAGTATCGCCGAGGCATAGAAGATGCGCCGGGGTGGCGCCCGGTCCGCGAGGCTGACTAGGAACGGCACCGCA